>JBKOWZ010000301.1:0-13686 GCA_046724665.1 Actinomycetota bacterium | reverse complement strand
GCCGCGCGACGTATGGCGAGGTCGCCGAACTGGAACCTCCCCGGAGCGGTTGTGCGCCCCGGTGCGCGCTAGGGTGTCTATCGTGAACGAACTCGACGTTGTCGGCGTTCGCGTCGAACTGCCGTCCAATCTGCCGATCGTGCTGCTCCGGGAGAGCTCGGGGGAGCGGTTCCTGCCGATCTGGATCGGCCAGGTTGAGGCGAGCGCGATCGCGGCCGCGCTCGAGGGGGCCGCGCCTCCCCGGCCGCTGACCCACGACCTGTTCCGCGACACTCTCAAGGCGCTCGGCCGGAGACTGACCGCGCTGCGCATCACCTCGCTGCGCGGGGGCACCTTCTTCGCCGAGATGGTCTTCGACGGCGGGGTCACCGTCTCCGCCCGGCCGTCCGACGGCATCGCGATGGCGCTGCGCTGCGGCGCGAAGATCTTCGCCGCCGAGGAGGTGCTCGCCGAGGCCGGCATCCTGCTGCCGGACGACCAGGAGGACGAGGTCGAGCGGTTCCGCGAGTTCCTCGACCAGATCTCGCCCGAGGATTTCGAGGCCTGATCCGGCGGACGCGGTGCGGCGCCCCGGCGTGGCGCGCGCGGCGGTCGTTGACGCGGGCAGGGCGACTGCGTACGGTCGGCAGAGCCCGCTTGGGAATCGCGGCACCGGCCGGGGCGTTCGCAGACGCCCGTTCCGGCGGGGAGCGCGGGACCGGTGGCGCGGCGAGCGGGCGGGGTTGACACGCTGGGCGTGGTCACCGGTTCGGAGGGTTTGCCGGACCGGCTCGGGATGGGAAGACAACAACGGGGGACGATCCCCGGCCCGATCGACAAGGCGGCGGCGAAGCCGCCGGATCGGGCGGTATGCGGCGAGACGCGGTCGGCGGTTCAGCACGGAGCACGGAACGGAGGTCGGCGTGAGCGCGGTTACCACCAGTGCGCGGGACGCTGCGCCCGACCCGTTCGACACCTACGGCTACCGGGGCACGGTGGCCTGCGCCGCGGCCGGGATCACCTACCGGCAGCTTGACTACTGGGCACGCACCGACCTGGTGCGCCCCTCGCTGACCCCCGCGCCCGGCTCCGGGGCCGGCCGGCTGTACAACTTCCGCGACATCGTGATCCTCAAGATCGTCAAACGCCTGCTCGACACCGGGGTCTCGCTGCACAACATCCGCGCGGCCGTGGCGCACATCCACTCCCGCACCAGCGCGCAGCTGGCCGGCATCACCCTGATGAGTGACGGCGCGACGGTGTACGAGTGCACCTCGGCGGAGGAGGTCGTCGAACTCGTGCACGCCGGACAGGGCGTCTTCGGCATCGCGGTCGGCGCGGTCTGGCGCGAGGTCGAGGCGGTGCTGGCCCAACTGCCGTGCGAGCCGGTGGACGGCGCGACCGCCGGGCCGCCCGCTGCCCTACTCGGCCACGGCGTCGTTGACGAGCTGGCGCTGCGCCGCCGCTCCCGCGCTGTCTGACTGCGTCCTCAAGTCGCTCTGGCGCGGTAAAGCAGCAGTGGTTCGGGCGACGCGTCGGTCGGCTGCACCGCACTGATCTCCTCAACCGCGAAACCGGCCGTCGTCAGGCAACGGACGATCGTCGCGGGCGAGTGCATCCAGGCCGTCGTCGGCAGCGTTAAGCCGCCGTGGAGTCGGTAGGGCTCGGTGTATGGTGCCCCCTCTCGGCCCGGCGTCACAGGGCTCGTGTCCGCCTCCACGCAGGCAAATGGGGAGCCTGGACGCAGCACGCGCCGCGCGTCGGTCAGCAGTCCGGTCACCAGGTAAGGGTGCGCCAGGTGGAGCAGCACGCGCTGTGCGACGGCCGCCGTGCACTGCGCGCGGCGCAATGGGATACGCCCGCGCGAGTCCGGCAGCGTGCGTACGACCCACGCGTCGCGGAAACGCATCGAGCCGAGGCGGTGCATCGTGGGGGAGACGTCGAACGCGTAGACGCGCAGCCAATGCCGGTCGGCCAGGTGCTGCGCGAGGGCGCCGAGGCCGCAGCCGAGTTCGAGCACCGTGCCATCCGGCCGCCCCGAGACGCGCCGTGGACGTGCCGGCCGCACGGCGGCCTCGAGCAGCGGCCAGACGGTCTCGCGCTCGGCGCCGTCGTCACGGTCGGCGTAGGCCGCCGCGATCCGCGGATCGGTCCAGCGGGTCGCCTGGCGGCCGTCCGCGCCGACCGGCGGCCGGTCACGCGGAAGGCGTGACGGATAGACCGGGGCGACGGCAGCGGCCGTACCCGCGCCCGGTGGGTGCTCCTGCGCGGGAGGCGGCAGGGCTGAAGCTCGCACACCCCGGAGTCAACCGCTGCGAAGTCCGGCGCGGCGCGTACGCCGCCGGTGTCGCGCGGCTGTCACCCGAACGAGGCGAGGCCGTATTCTTCCATTCCAGTCCGACCGTCGCGGATGCGGACGACGGCGTCGGCCGAACTGGGAAAGGCGTGGCGTGTTCTACGTGGTGCTGAAGGCTCTGACGACCCGGTTGACGCTGCTCATCTGGCGGCCGAGGGTCGAGGGCCGGGAGAACATCCCCGAGCGCGGACCGGTGATCCTCGCCGCCAACCATCTCTCCTTCGTCGATTCGATGATCATCCCGATGGTCGCGCCGCGCCGGGTCGCCTTCATCGCGAAGGCCGAGTACTTCGAGACCCGCGGGATCAAGGGCCGGCTGATGCGGGCGTTCTTCACCGCGATCGGCGCCATCCCGGTGCGCCGCGGCGACCACCGGGCGGCGATGGACTCGCTCGACCAGTCGCTGGCGCTGATCAACTCCGGCGGCGCGTTCGTGATCTACCCGGAGGGCACCCGCTCGCTGGACGGCCGGCTGTACCGGGGCCGGGTCGGGGTCGGCTGGCTGGCGCTGAAGTCCGGCGCGCCGATCGTCCCGGTCGGGGTCAGCGGCACCGAGCGGGTGCTGCCGGTCGGCGCGAAGATCCCGAAGGTGGTGCCGGTGACGGTCCGCTTCGGCGAGCCGATCGACCCGGTGAAGCTGGAGCTGCCGGGCGATCCGGTGGCGGAGAACTCGCGGGCCCGCCGCGCCGTGGTCGATGCGGTCATCGAGCAGATCCAGCGGCTTTCCGGCCAGGAGTACGCCGGGGTCTACAACGAGCGCCCGCCGGAGCTATAAGCGCCCGTCGCTGCTGCGCGTCAGCTCCAGCCGGTGCCGGGATCGGCGTGCCGGTGCACTGCCGACGCGATGGCGTCGGCGATCCGGTCGGCCTGGCTCGGTTCGAGCGCGGCCGTCGTGACGCGCAGGCCCGGGCCGCTGCGGATGCGGAACCACGCGCCGGGAGCCGCCGCGAAGCCGGCCGCGAGCAGGGCGCTGAGCGCGGCGCTCTCATCGGGGACCGGCACCCACACGTTCAGGCCGCTGCGACCGTGCGCCGCAATGTCCCGCCCCGCTAACGCCTCGATCAGTTCGTTACGCCGCTCGTCGTAGCGGTCCGCGGCCGTGCGCACGAGACGCTGGGACGTGTGGTCGGCCAACGCATCGGCCCAGGTGTTCTGGATGATCCTGCTCACATGCCGCGAGGTGTGGCGCAACCGCCCCGCGACCCGGTCGTGCGTGATCGCGTCCGCCGCCATCAGTGCGATGCGCAAGTCGGGGCCGTACGCCTTCGAGGCGCTACGCAGGTATGCCCAGTACCGCGTCGCCTCGGCGAGAGGGTGCGGCCCCTCGGACGTGACATCGGCGCCGTGGTCGTCGTCGATGGTCAGTACGTCGGGATAGTCGCCTAGGACAGCGCGCAGCTGCCGTGCCCGGCCCTCCTCCACGGCCGCGCCGTAGGGGTTCTGCGCGCGCGTCGTGACGATGAACGCTTTCGCGCCTGCCGCGAGCGCCCGGCCGAGCGCCGCCGGATCCGGACCCGCGTCGTCCACAGGCACCGGCAGCGGCGTCAGGCGGTCGGCCGCCAGCAGATCCAGCAGGTGCGACCAGCCCGGATCCTCGACCGCGACCGCGTCCCCCGGCCGCAGGTGTGCGCTCAGCAGGCGGTCGATCCCGTCGAGCGCGCCGAACGTGCAAGCCAGGTGCTGCGCGTCCACGCCGTCCCGGGCGAACAGCCGCTCGGCGTGGCGGCGCAGCGTGGGATCGACGACCGGCTCGCCGTACAGCTGCGGGCGCGTCACCGGACGGGGGCTCAGATGCGGCAGCAGCGTCGGATCCGGGTTGCCGGTGGACAGGTTGATGGTGCCGAGCGGCAGCGCGAGCGACCGGCTCGCCGGACTGGTCGCCGGGCGGTTGCGCACCTGGGTGCCGTGGCGTCCGTGCGTCTCGACCGTGCCGCGGTCGCGCAGCACCCGGTACGCGCTCGCCACGGTGTTGGCGTTGACGCCGAGCTGCCCGGCCAGTTCCCGCACCGGTGGCAGCCGGCTGCCGGGAGCGAGCCGGCCGTGCGTGATCGCGGCCTCGATACTGGCCGCGATATCGCTTGCACGCGACCCGCTGACCTCGTAACCTGCACTCCAGGTGCTTTGTTCCAACACAATGCGGATTATGTACTAAGACAAAGTCGGAGGCAAGCCGTGAGCCAGGCGACCAGCGAGGGTACGTACGCACCGACCGAGCGGACCATCCCGACCCGCAACGCCGCGCGCGCCAGCTACGACCGCGCGGCCGTGCGCGCCGTGATCGACGAGGCCCTGGTCTGCCACGTCGGCTTCATCCGCGACGGCGCCCCGGTCGTCCTGCCGACCGTGCACGCGCGCGCCGACGACACGCTCTACATACACGGTTCCTCCGGCGGCCATTTCTCCCTGCTCGACGGCGAGCCGATCGGTGTGACGATCACATTGATCGACGGACTGGTGCTGGCGCGGTCCTGGCTGCACCACTCGTCCCCTTACCGGTCCGTCGTGGTTCACGGCACCGCGCGGCTCGTGCGCGACGAAGCCGAGAAGCTCTCCGCGATGGCCTTGCTCATCGACCGGGTCGCCCCCGGCCGCGCCGCGGACTCGCGGCCGCCCACGCCCAAGGAGCTGGCCAAGACCGCGATCGTCGCCGTCGAACTGGTCGAGGTGTCGCTCAAGGCGCGCGACAGCCACCTCGCCGAGGAGCCCGGCGACGAGCTGCTGCCGCATTGGGCCGGGGTCATTCCGCTCAAGCTCACCGCCGGCGCGCCGGTACCCGCCGAGGACCTCGCGCAGGGCGTGGCGCTGCCCGACTATCTGATCGGCTATTCGCGGGGGTAGCGCCCCGTCACGGGCAGCGGATCACCTGTCCGGCGTAGGAGAGGTTCCCGCCGAAGCCGAACAGCAGCACCGGCGCGCCCGACGCGATCTCGCCCCGCTCGACCAGCTTCGAGAGCGCCAGCGGGATGCTGGCCGCCGAGGTGTTGCCGGACTCGACCACGTCCCGCGCGATCACCGCGTTGACCGCGCCGAGCCGCGCCGCCATCGGCTCGATGATCCGCAGGTTCGCCTGGTGGAAGACCACGGCCGCCAGATCCTCCGGGGCGAGCCCGCCGGCCTCGCAGGCGCGCCGGGCGATCTTCGGCAGCTGAGTCGTCGCCCAGCGGTACACGCTCTGCCCGTCCTGCGCGAAGACCGGCGTCGAGGACGCGTCGGGCGTGCCGTCCGCCGACCGGCCCACCTCGATCCGCACCGCGTGGGACATCTGCGGCATCGAGCCCCAGTGCACCGGGCCGATCTGCGCCTCGTCGCTCGCGGCGACCACGGCCGCCCCGGCGCCGTCGCCGACCAGGACGCACACGGTGCGGTCCTGCCAGTCCGTCACGTCGCTCATCTTGTCCGCGCCGATCACCAGCGCCTTCGTCGCCGAGCCGGCCCGGATCGTGTGGTCGGCGACGGCCAGCGCGTGGGTGAACCCGGCGCAGACCACGTTGATGTCCAGCAGCGCGGGGCCGGACAGCCCGAGCCGGGCGGCCACCCGCGCGGACATCGTCGGCGAGCGGTCGAGGCCGGTGCACGTCGCCACGATCACCAGGTCGATCTCGTCGGCCTCGAACCCGCTGGCCGCCAGCGCCTTCTCGGCCGCCTGCGCGGCCATCTCGTCCACGGTCTCGTCCGGGCCGGCGATCCGGCGGGTCTCGATGCCCACCCGGCTGCGGATCCACTCGTCGCTGGTCTCGACGATGGCCTCGAGTTCCGCGTTGGTCATCACCCTCGCCGGCTGGTAGTGGCCGAGCGAGACGATTCGGGTGCCTGGGGCCACCGGGATGCTCCTTCGGGACTGGCGTGAACCGTAGACGATACCTGCGATCGTCTCGATTCTCCCGTCTCGGCAGGCTCAGGGCAGGTGCGATCACCGCCAATACCGTGGGCTGATTGTGGGTGGTCCCCTACAGTCCCGGTTTCGCGCAGGTACCCGAACCGTCAGAGCGGCTGTTCGAGCACCGGCGGGGCGGCGGGCGCCGCTACCGCCGGCTCGGGCGCCGGCTTGACGGACACGCCGAGCTCGACCGCCGCCGCGATCCACGCCGCGCCGAACGCCCAGACGGACAGCGACTCGCACACGTAGAGCGGCGTCAGCGTCCAGCGGTCGCCCCAGTGGGTCGCGCCGGTGATGACGGCGATCACCAGGAAGGCGATGATCGCGATGCCCGCGGTGAGATAGGCACGGTTCGCGGTCCGCTTGTTGTCGTCGGTCGGATCGCGGAAGGAGCTGATGCAGAACAGCGCGAGGCTCGAGAGCAGGATGCCGGCGAAGCTCAGGTGGGCGATCCCGACGGCAGACTGGTACCCGGTGGGCACCTTCGGCGCGGTCGGGAAGAACGCCACGCCGACGGCGAAGACGCCGGCGATGGTGCTCCACAGGTCGTCGCGCGAGTTGTAGCGGTATCCGATCAGGAACACCCCGAGCGCGCACAGGCCGCCGACGAAGATGTTGCGGGTGCTGGTGTAGTACGAGCTGCTCATCGAGCTCGGCAGGATCTCGGTCTGATGCCCGAGCTGCACGAAGATCCAGTTTCCGAGCGGCAGCGCGATCGGCAGCAGGACGCCGATCGCGCCGATGCCGAAGCGCAGCCGCTGGACGGTTCGCTTGTCCTGGTCGATGCCGCGACCGTTGGTGACCATGATGCCCCCCTGGGCGGCGTGCCGCACGCAGCCGCAGGGTGGTGCTTCCCCTACGCAGGGTAATAAAACCTGATCAACGCAACGTCACACGATCGGGTGAGGCAACTGGCGTCGTCGCATCCGTCGCGGCGGTGGCGCCGCCGGCCGATCAGGCTCCTGCGGCGGTGACCACGGCGTCGGTGGCGAAACCGAGGAAGAGGCCGAGCAGCAGGCCCCAGGTGGTCAGCTCCTTGCGGCCGATCCGGCGGGCGACGGACAGCAGCTCGACCACGACGTAGAGGATCGAGCCGGCGGCCAGGGTGAGGAAGCCGACGGAGAGCGTGTCGTTGACGACGTGCTGCCCGATGACGGTGCCGAGGAAGGTCGGCCCGCCGCCGACCAGTCCGAGCAGGCCGAGCCTCGCCCAGGTCGGCGTGCGGCCCTCGGCGGCCATCGGCGCCACGATGCCGAAGCCCTCGGTGGCGTTGTGCAGGCCGAAGCCGATGACCAGCAGGACCGCGAGCTCGAGCTCGCCGGCCGCGGCCGAGTTGCCGATGGCCAGGCCCTCGGCGAAGTTGTGCAGGCCGATGCCGACCGCGATCATCATCGCCAGGTCGAAGAACCGGGGGGCGCCGGCGGGGAGGGCCGGCGCCCGGGCCGTCAGCTCCTCGGCGGAGGCCGCGCCCGGCCCGAAGGAGCGCGGGGGAGCGGCGCGCCGGGCGATCATCCGCTCGAAATAGACCAGCGAGAGCAGCCCGGCGCCGAAGCAGGCGAAGAAGACCGTGCCGTTGCCGACCGCCGAGCCGTACCGGTGGTCGGCGAGCGCCGCGTCGAGCGGCTCCCACGCGGCCGCCAGCACGTCCCAGAGCAGGAAGACCAGGATGCCGGTGGCGACCGAGTTGAGCAGCGCCCGCAGCGCCGGGGCGGGGGAGCGCAGCCGACCGATCGGCAGACCGAGGAAGATGGTGAACCCGGCCACCGCCCCGAGCACTGTGATCTGCGACGACGTCATCCGTATCTCCACTGGCCGACCGGCCCCGGTCCGATCCGGGGCCCTCGGATGGGAAGGCTAACCTAAGTTAGGTTTACCTAACAAGTCGTTGTCGGGCAACCCGGTCGGCCGAGAACCTCCGGGTGCCGGCGGCTGTTGCGAATCCTGCGCAACTGCGGGTGCGTGCAGCTGCCATCTGAATGCGTGTACTTATACGCCTGTCATGTCATAGTGGGCCCGTGAGCGAGCACAGTCACGGACCCCACCTCCACAGCCACAGCCACCACAGTCACAGCCACGACACGGCCGACAAGGTCGATTCCGCCATGGAGGCGTCCCGCGAGGGCATGCGTACGCTGTGGCTCTCGCTGGCCGTCCTCGGCCTGACGGCGGCGGTGCAGGCCGCGGTCGTCGCGCTTTCCGGCTCGGTCGCGCTGCTCGGCGACACGGTGCACAACGCCGCCGACGCGCTCACCGCCCTGCCGCTGGGTATCGCGTTCGCGCTCGGTCGGCGCGCGCCGACCCGCCGCTACACCTACGGCTACGGACGCGCCGAGGACCTCGCCGGAATCGCCGTGGTGCTCGTGATCGCGGCGTCATCTGCACTGGCCGCGTACGAAGCCGTGGACCGCCTACTGCATCCGCGCGACGTCACGCACCTGTGGGCCGTCGTGCTGGCGGCGGCGATCGGGTTCGCCGGCAACGAGTGGGTGGCACGCCGCCGCATCGTCACCGGCCGCCGGATCGGCTCTGCGGCGCTGGTCGCCGACGGCCTGCATGCACGCACCGACGGCTTCACTTCCCTCGCGGTCCTGCTCGGCGCCGCCGGGACCGCCCTCGGCTGGCGCGCCGCCGACCCGATCGTCGGCCTGGCGATCACCGTCGCGATCCTCGCGGTGCTGCGGGACGCCGCCCGGCAGGTCTACCGCCGCCTGATGGACGCCGTCGATCCGCGCCTCATCGACCAAGCCGAGCGCGCGCTGAGCACCCTGGACGGAGTGCGCGGCCTCGGCCCGGTGCGCATGCGCTGGATCGGGCACGCGCTGCGTGCCGAAGCCGACATCGTGGTGGATCCGGACCTGACGGTGGTGCAGGCGCACGCGCTCGCCGTCGAGGCTGAGCACGCCCTGATCCACGCCGTGCCCCGACTCGCCGCCGCCACCGTGCACACCGACCACACGCCCACCGGCGCCGCCGACCCGCACGCCTCGCTAGCCCACCACGCCGCACCGGCGTGACCGGCCGGCGCCGCCGACGGACCGTCAGCCGCGCGCGGGGCCGGAACTGTCGCGTACCACCAGCTGCGTCGGCAGCTCGAAGCGCATGCTCTCGATCCGCTCCCCGCCGGCCAGCTTCAGCACCGTGCGCGCGGCCAGCGCGCCCATCTCGCCCAGGGGCTGGCGCACCGTGGTCAGCGGCGGCGAGGACCAGCGCACCTCGGGCAGGTCGTCGAACCCGATGACACTCACGTCGTCCGGCACCCGCAGCCCGCGCTGGCGCACCGCCTCGTACACGCCGAACGCCATCTGGTCGCTCGAGGCGAAGATCGCGGTCGGCGGCTGACGCTGCGACAGCAGCTGCGCCGCGCCCTTGAAGCCGGACTCGTGGTAGAAGTCGCCCTGCACGATCAGCTCGGCGTCCATCGGCAGCTGCGCCGCCTCGAGCCCGGCGAGGTAGCCGTCCAGCCGGGTCCGGCTGCACACCAGGGTGCGCGGGCCGGCGATGAAGCCGATCCGCCGGTGCCCCAGCGAGATCAGGTGCTCGGTCGCCGCCAGCGCACCTGACCAGTTCGCCGCGCCGACCGTGGGCACGTCCTGCGCCGGCACCCCGGCCGGATCGATCACTACCGCGGGCAGGCCGAGCCGGCGCAGCTCGGCGTGCAGCGGCGACTGGACGTCCGAGGTGACCAGGATCACCCCGTCGGTGCTGCGCGCCTGGACGTTGCGCAGCCACTGCCGGGTGGCCGCCGGGCGCCGGTGGATCGCGGAGACCACGGTGCCGATGCCGGTCGCGTGCCCCTCCTCCTCGACGCCCCTGATGATCTCCACAGCCCACGGGCTGTCGAGGTCGTTGAACACCAGGTCGATCAGGCCGGCCGGCTCCTGCGCGCGGTTGACCCGGCGCCGGTAGCCGTGCCGGCGCAGCAGCTCCTCGACCCGCTCGCGCGTGTCCGGAGCCACGTCCGAACGGCCGTTGAGCACGCGCGAGACCGTCGGCACCGAAACCCCCGCCTCGCGGGCGATGCTGGTCATGGTGATCCGGGCCTCGTCCGCGCCAGCCACCTCGGCTCCTCGCTCTCACTGACCGTCCGCGGGAGCGCGGGACGACGGATCGCCGCGCACCCTCTCAGGGCTCTGCCCGGCGCCTCGCCACCCCGGACTTCCGGCGCGGCCCGACGCGCTTGCGGGGTGCGAACGCCGCTCTGGGGCCAGGCTAGCATCGGGCGATTCCGCAGTGTGAGCGCGAGCCGGCCCGCGGGGCCGCGGGAAGGTAACCTTCTGATTTCCGGAAGCTTCCGGACGGGGCGCCGTGCCCGCCGGGCGGCCGCGCCGTGCCAGGGTTCGATGAGCCGTTCGGCGCAGCAACGCGCGGCTTGGCAGACGCGCCGCGGCGTACGGAGTAGTCCGGTTGCTGGCCGTGGCGACCTGAGTACGCTGATCATATGCGCGACGGGGCCGGTCACTCGGGGTATGCGGGATTCGGCCGGTGGTTCGGCCGGCTGCTGGTCTTCATCGTCGTCAGCTCGCTCGGCGGGGTGATGCTGGCCGGGATCACCCTTCCGGTGGTCGGCAGCGTCGGGCTGGCCGCGAAGGCCGCCTCGGACCATTTCGAGGACCTGCCCGGCGACTTCGAGACCCCGGTGCTGCCGCAGCGCTCGAAGCTGCTCGCCGACGACGGCTCGCTGATCGTCTACACCTGGAACGACGACCTCGGCGGCAACCGCGTCGTGGTGCCGTGGTCGCGCATCGACCCGGACATGCCGCACGCCCTGGTCGCCATCGAGGACATCCGCTACTACCAGCACGGCGGCGTCGATCTGGAGGGCACCGTGCGCGCGCTGGTGAACAACTCGCGCGGCGGCAACCTGCAGGGCGGCTCCACGATCACCCAGCAGTACGTCAAGAACGTGCTGCTGCTTGAGGCCGGCACCGACAAGACCAAGCGGCAGGCCGCCATCGCCGACACGTTCACCCGGAAGGTCACCGAGCTCAAGTACGCCGTCGCGGTCGAGAAGACCCTGTCCAAGGACCAGATACTCGAGCGCTACCTCAACCTGGTCTACTTCGGCAACGGGGCGTACGGCGTCGAGGCCGCGGCCGAGCGGTACTTCTCCACCACCTCGGACAAGCTGACGGTCACCCAGGCCGCGCTGCTCGCCGCGCTGGTCAACAGCCCGAGCGAGTACGACCCCTTCCAGAACCCGGCGAAGGCGCTGGCCCGGCGCGACATCGTGCTGCACGACATGGCCGACCCCTCGCTGAACTACCTCACCGCGCAGCAGGCCGACCAGTACGCGAGGGCCCCGCTCGGGCTGAGGCCGACCGGCCCGCGCCACGGCTGCATCACCGCGCCGGGTTCGGCCGCGTTCGAGTGCAACTACGTGTACCAGACCTTCATCAACGACCCCGCCTACGGCGCCACCCAGGCCGACCGGATCAAGCTGTGGAACATGGGCGGCCTGACCATCCGCACCACCTTCAGCGCCAAGGCGGAGCGGGCCGCGGACAAGGCGATCTCCAGCCACATCCGCTCCACCGACAAGATCGCCTCGGCGCTGGCGATGGTCCAGCCGGGCACCGGGCAGATCAAGGCGATCGCGCAGTCCAAGCCGATGGGCAGCGGCCTCGGCCAGACCTATCTCGACCTGGCCGCCGACCCGCAGCACAACGGCAGCGGCGGCTATCAGGCCGGCTCCTCGTTCAAGATCTTCGTCGGCCTCGCCGCGCTGGCCGGCGGCCACAACCCCAGCAAGAAGATGAGCGTGCCGAGCCCGATGGACGACGCCGGCACGCGCATCGCGGCCTGCCCGGGCAACGGCCAGCACTCGGTCGTCTGGCCGCCGGACTACCGCCCGAACAACGACGACTACAAGGGCTTCAGCGGCCCGCTCGACCAGGCCTTCTGGTTCTCGGTCAACACCTACTTCCTCACCCTCGAGGAGGAGACCGGGCTGTGCCGGCCGGCGCAGATAGCCCAGTCGATGGGCGTGACCCAGGACAACGACACCGGCCACGGCAAGCGGCTCGACCAGTACGCGTCCTTCACCCTGGGCACCAACCTGATCACCCCGATCGAGATGGCCGCGGCCTACGCGACGATCGCCGCGCAGGGCAGGTACTGCGTGCCGTACGTCATCGCCGGCATCACCGACGCGGCCGGGCGGCAGAACCCGGCGCAGCACCCGAACTGCCGCAACGTGCTCGACCCCAACATCGCCAACGAGCTGACCGCGATCCTGCGCGGCGTGCTCACCCAGCCCGGCGCGACCGCCTACGGGCTCGGGCTCGACCGCCCGAGCGCCGGCAAGACCGGGACCACCACCAGCTCGATCGCGACCTGGTTCGACGGGTACACCCCGCAGCTGGCGGCCGCGGTGTGGACCGGCTTCATCCGCCCGGACTCGCTCAAGGGCGACTACATGGGCGACATGTCGGTCGGCGGTCACTTCTACTACGGGCAGATCTTCGGCGCGACGATCTCCGCGCCGATCTGGCACGACGCGATGAGCATGGCCACCGCGGGCGATCCGGTGCAGGACTTCACCGCGCCGCACGGCTTCCCGAAGGAGCCGCGCTGACACGGGCGCACAGCGCGCAAGGGAGGTGAAAAGAGGGCGGCTTCGCGCCACGGGGGGAGCGCGAAGCCGCCGGGACGCGGGTGATCAGTCCGCGTCGGGAGGTGGCCCGCCACGGGGGGAGCGGGCACTGCCTCAATGTTGAACATTCTAACGCGCTGTGACACCGGGCGAAAGTGCGCCCCGGAAAACCACTTCCGTGCGCCCCGTGCGCCCTACTGCGCCGCAGGTCATGACGGAAAATGCCGCCGACAGTGGGTCGGTATCACGTCCCCGGCGGCTCGTTCCCACCCCCGCCGACTGCGCGGACGCACCGGACCCAGGCCGGGTCCTACCCGTTCTCCGGCGCCGACAATCGCAGAATACTGCGCAACCCGCGCTCGCCGGTGCGCGGCTCGGCCGGCAGCAGCAGCACTCGAAGACCGCAGGCGGCCGCGCCGCCGTCGCGGGCCGGATTGTCGCCGACCATGAGCGTGCGCCGCGGGTCCGCGCCGAGGTCGGCGCAGGTCTTCAGGAACATCCGCGGATCGGGCTTCTCGTAGCCGAGCTGGTACGAGAGCGCGTACGCGCCGACCGCGTCGCCGAGCCCGGCGGCCTCGAAATCGCGCCGCAGATCCCAGCAGATGTCGCTGACCACGCCCACCGGCACGCCGCGCGCGGCCAGTTCCCGCAGCACCGGCGCGGTGTCGGTGTAGGGGAACCAGTTCTCCTGCGCGCACACCGCCTCGTAGGCGAGGTCGAAGATCCCGGCCAGCTGCGGCACCTCGGCGAACCAGACCCGGGTGGCCTCGCGATGCCGCTGCGCGGAGCTGTCCCGGCCCTCCTGCGCGGCGGCCACGTGCGGCAGCGCGGCCGCGGCCTGCACCGCGCGCGCCACCGCCTCGGCGTCGAGGTCCGCGGGGT
>JBKOWZ010000067.1:0-4631 GCA_046724665.1 Actinomycetota bacterium | reverse complement strand
TGCGCGGCGACGCCGAAGAACAGCGCCCAGGAGAGCCTGACCAGGATCGGGCGGCGCGGGCGCTGGCGCATCGTGGCGATGATCGCCGCCGCGACCGCCGCGGTCACCGCGTAGGTCAGCAGCCGGTTGGAGAACTCGATGACGCCGTGATAGCCCAGCGAGGGCACCGGAACCAGCGAGCCCGCGGTGCACTGCGGCCAGGTCGGGCAGCCGAGCCCGGAGTTGGTCAGCCGCACCGCGCCGCCGGTCACCACGATGAGCGTGTTGGCGATCAGGGCGCTGAGGCAGGCGAGCCGCACGACGCGGCTCGAGGGGCGGCGCAGCAGCGGGACGCGGCCGAGCGAGCCGGGGCTCGCGTCGGCGGGCTCGCGGGGGCGGGGGACTCGGGCGGTCGTCTCAGTCATCGCCTGCGGTTCCGGTCATCGGTTGCGGTCATCGGACACCCCGTCACTCCCACTTGAAGGCCTTCGCGGCGGCCGCGGCGGCGGCTACGGTCCACGCCGCCAGGATGCCGACGGGTCCCCACGGCATCGCCGAGCCGTGTTGCAGGACGTCGCGCAGCCCGTCGGTCAGCGCCCCGATCGGCAGGAACTGCAATGCCGACTGCGCGCCGTGGCCGAACTTCTCCAGCGGCACGACCACCCCGCCGACTCCCAGGAGCACCAGGAAGACGAAGTTCGCCACGGCGAGCGTCGCCTCCGCGCGCAGCGAGCCGGCCAGCAGCAGCGCCAGGCCGCTGAAGGTCGCGGTGCCGAGCGCGAGCAGTACCAGCACGGCGAGCGGCGAGCCGTGCGGCGACCAGCCCATCGCGAGGGCGATGACGGTGAGCAGCACGAGCTGCACGCACTCGACCGCGAGGATCGAGAGGGACTTGCCGGCCAGCAGCCCCCAGCGCGGCAGCGGGCTCGCGCCGAGCCGCTTGAGCACGCCGTAGCGCCGCTCGAAGCCGGTCGCGATCGCCTGGCTGGTGAAGGCGGTGGACAGCACCGCCGCGCCGATGATCCCCGGGGCGAAGTAGTCGATCCGGCTCGATCCGGTGATCGTCTCGATCGGCTCGGCGGTGAACGCGACCAGCATCAGCGCCGGGATGACGATCGCCAGCAGCAGCTGCTCGGCGTTGCGCAGCAGCAGCCGCGTCTCCAGCCGGGCCTGCGCGAGGATCATCCGCGCGGGCGGCGCGGGGCGCGGGTCGGGACGGAAGGCACCGGGCGCACGCAGGCCGGAGCCGGCCGGGCCGGACGGATCGGCGCCGCGCGATGTCGGCTGCTCGGTGCGGGAAACGGTCGCGGTCACCGCAGCGCCCTCCCGGTCAGGTCGAGGAAGACGTCTTCGAGGCTGCGCTGCTCGACAGCGAGGTTGCGCGGCATGATCCCGAGGCTCGCGCACCAAGCGGTGGTCGCCGCGAGCGTGTCCGGCGTCACCTCGCCCTCGACGCGGTAGCTGCCCGAGTTCGGCTCAGCGGCCGTACAGCCCGGGGCCACGGCGATCGACAGTGCGGTCAGGTCGAGGCCCGCGGGGGCCTCGAACCGAATCGAGTCGCGCGCCGCGGTGGCGTTCGCCAGGCGCTGCGGCGTGTCGTAGGCGATGACCCGGCCGGAGTCGATGATCGCCACCTTGTCGGCCAGCCGCTCGGCCTCGTCGAGCAGGTGTGTGGTCAACACCACAGTCACCCCGTCCGCCCGCAGCTGCTCGATCAGCTCCCAGGTGGCGTGGCGAGCCTGCACGTCGAGGCCGGCCGTCGGCTCGTCGAGGAACACCAGCTCGGGCCGGCCGACCACGGCCAGCGCCAGCGAGAGACGCTGCTGCTGGCCGCCGGAGAGCCGGCGGAACGGGGTCTTGCCGCAGGAGTCCAGGCCAAGGCGCTCGGCCAGCGCGTCCACGTCGAGCGGATCGGCGTAGAGGGAGGCGATGTGGCGCAGCATCTCCGCGGCGCGCACCGCCTGGTAGATCCCGCCGGACTGGAGCATCACGCCGACACGTGGCCGCAGCCGGGCCGCGTCGGCGATCGGGTCGAGGCCGAACACCCGCACGGTCCCGCCGTCCGGCCTGCGATATCCTTCGCAACACTCGATCGTGGAGGTCTTGCCCGCGCCGTTCGGGCCGAGCACCGCGGTCAGCGAACCGGTCTCGACCCGCAGGTCGAGGCCGTGGACGGCGGTCTTGTCGCCGTACCGCTTGACCAGGCCGGCGATCTCGACGGCGGGGGTACGAGCGCTCGGTGGTTGCGCTGCGTGCATGGAGGCGAGTTTACGGTTCGCCGCCGCGGCGCCCGCGCCCGGGTGCCTGCCTGCGCAGCAGGTTAGGTTAACCTCAGTTGTGGGCGCGGAAGGAATAAGCCCACAATGGTGTTGTGAAAACCGTGGGAGCGATCAGGGAGCAGGCGCGGGCGGACTCGTCCGCTGGCCCCGACCTGCCCGCGCTCGCCCCGGACGCCGCCGCCGAGGACCGGGTCGGCACCCGCAACCGGGTGGCCCGGCTGATCCTGGCCAACGGACCGAGCACCGCAGCCGACCTGGCGGCCGTGCTGGGCCTGACCCCGGCGGGCGTGCGCCGCCACCTCGACGCGCTGCTGGCCGAAGGCCTGGTCGAGGCTCGTGAGCAGCGGGTCTACGGGCAGCGCGGCCGCGGCCGGCCGGCCAAGGTGTTCGCCCTGACCGGCGCCGGGCGCGCAGTCTTCCACCACACCTACGACGACATGGCGATCGACGCGCTGCGCTTCATCGCCGAGAGCGGCGGCGAGAGCGCCGTGGACGCGTTCGCGCGGCGCCGGTTCGCCGGCCTGGCCGAGCGGTACCGCGAACTGCTCGCCGACGCCGACCCGGCCGAGCGGCCCCGGCTGCTGGCCGAGGCGCTCACGGCCGACGGCTACGCGGCCTCGACCCGATCGACCACCTCGGTGCCGGCCGCCGGTTCAGGCAAGCACCCGGTGCAGGGCGCGCAGGTGTGCCAGCACCACTGCCCCGTCCAGAACGTGGCCGAGGAGTTCCCCCAGCTGTGCGAGGCCGAGACGCAGGCCTTCGCCGAGCTGCTCGGCACGCATGTACAGCGCCTGGCGACCATCGCGCACGGCGACGGCGTGTGCACCACGTTCGTCCCCGTCCCGCCGGCCGCCGCCACGAAAAACTCCGAACAGTCCGAAGGAGCCTCAGCATGACGACCACGCATCCCGAGCTCGAGGGTCTCGGCCGGTACGAGTTCGGCTGGGCCGACCCGGACATCGCCGGGGCGACGGCGAAGCGCGGCCTGAGCGAGGCGGTCGTGCGCGAGATCTCCGCGCTCAAGAACGAGCCGGAGTGGATGCTCAAGAACCGGCTCAAGGCGCTGCGCCTGTTCGAGCGCAAGCCGATGCCGAACTGGGGCGCGGACCTCGGCGGCATCGACTTCGACAACATCAAGTACTTCGTGCGCTCTACCGAGAAGCAGGCCGCGTCCTGGGACGACCTGCCCGCCGACATCAAGAACACCTATGACAAGCTCGGCATCCCGGAGGCGGAGAAGAACCGGCTGATCGCGGGCGTTGCCGCGCAGTACGAGTCGGAAGTGGTGTACCACCAGATCCGCGAGGACCTGGGGCGCCAGGGCGTGCTGTTCCTGGACACCGACACCGCGCTCAAGGAACAGCCCGAGCTGTTCCGGGAGTACTTCGGCACGGTGATCCCCGCCGGGGACAACAAGTTCTCCGCACTGAACACGGCCGTGTGGTCCGGCGGCTCCTTCATCTACGTGCCGCCGGGCGTGCACGTGGACATCCCGCTCCAGGCCTACTTCCGGATCAACACCGAGAACATGGGCCAGTTCGAGCGCACCCTGATCATCGCCGACGAGGGCTCGTACGTGCACTACGTCGAGGGCTGTACTGCGCCGGTCTACAGCTCGGACTCGCTGCACTCGGCCGTCGTCGAGATCGTGGTGAAGAAGAACGCCCGCGTGCGGTACACCACGATCCAGAACTGGTCCACCAACGTCTACAACCTGGTCACCAAGCGGGCCGCGGCGCACCAGGGCGCGACCATGGAGTGGATCGACGGCAACCTCGGCTCCAAGGTGACCATGAAGTACCCGGCGGTCTGGCTGCTCGGCGAGCACGCCAAGGGCGAGACCCTGTCGATCGCGTTCGCCGGCGAGGGCCAGCACCAGGACGCGGGCGCCAAGATGGTGCACGCCGCGCCGCACACCTCCTCGACCATCGTGTCGAAGTCGGTGGCCCGCGGTGGCGGCCGCACCTCGTACCGCGGCCTGATCCAGATCCAGGACGGCGCGCACCACAGCAGGTCGAACGTGAAGTGCGACGCGCTGCTGGTGGACACGATCAGCCGCTCGGACACGTACCCGTACGTGGACGTGCGCGAGGACGACGTGCAGATGGGCCACGAGGCCACCGTCTCCAAGGTCTCAGAGGACCAGCTGTTCTACCTCATGAGCCGGGGCATGACCGAGGACGAGGCGATGGCGATGATCGTGCGCGGCTTCGTCGAGCCGATCGCCCGCGAGCTGCCGATGGAGTACGCGCTCGAACTGAACCGGCTGATCGAGCTTCAGATGGAAGGCGCGGTCGGCTGACGGCCGGGCGCGCACGCTGGGCACGGCCCGGACAGGGCTTCGAGCGAGGACGAAGAAAGACGACGCATGGC
>JBKOWZ010000074.1:0-15325 GCA_046724665.1 Actinomycetota bacterium | reverse complement strand
CGCCGAGGTCGTGGCGGCTGCCGACGCGGCGCTCACGGCTGCGCTCGAGGTTGCCGGCGGGCCGGCGCCCGCCGCCGAGGACGTGGTGGCGACGCTCATTTCGTTAGGCTGGCTGGAGGTGACCAGGGAGACGCTGTCGGTCGCGCACGACGTGATCGCCGACCAGTTCCTCGAGTCCGTCGCCCTGCCGGAGCACGACGCGACGCCCGACCAGCCGATGACGTACGCGATGCTCGCGGGCTGCCTCGCCAGTCCGCGCACCGTCGGCCGCTTCGCCGGGAACATCGGCCGCCTCACCAACGACCTGGCGCTCGCCGGGCGGGCTCTGCCGGTCGTCGCCGTCCTCGACGGCTGGTTCACCGACAACGCCGCCGCGCTCGGCCGACTCATGCGCACCGACTCGGACATGGGCGGCTACGCCCTCGGCGCGGTCTGCTCCGGGCCGCCGTGGTCGGGGTCGGCGGTGCGCTGCTGGGATCAGGTCGTCGCCCCCTGGCTCGCTCAGTTCGGCACCGACATCAACGCACGCCACCTGCTCTACCGCGGCCTGCGTTATCTGCCGGACGACGGGGCGGCGCTGCTCACCACGACCGCGCTGGCCTGGCTCGACCGCAACGGCCGCTCGCGCGAGGCCAGCTTCGTGCTCGGCCCGCTGCTCAATCGCACCGGCGCGACACCCGAGTCGGCGCGGCGGATGATCGCGGCCGCGTTCACCTGGCTCGCCAGGCACGGAGTCAGCATCGAGGCCCGGTTCGTCGTCGCGCCGCTGCTGGCGCACCAGGACCTTTCGCCGACCCAGCACGGCGAGGCCGTCCACCACGCGCTGAACTGGCTCGACGAGCACGACGTGACTGTCGATGCCGGGCACGTGTTGCGCAACCTGCTCGAGTACGCGCAGATACCCGCGGATGATGTCGATTCGGCGATTGAGCACGCACTCAGCTGGCTCGACGAGCACGCCGCCAAGTCTCCGGCCAGGTTCGTCCTCCCGCCGCTGCTGGCACGCGACGACCTGACGGCGCTTCAGGCAGCCGAGGCCGTACAGCATGCGCTCACCTGGCTCGACGAGCACGCCACCACCAGCGACGCCGGTTACCTGCTGCGCGCCCTGATCGAGCGCGCGGACGTACCTGCGCAGTACGTCGATGCGATGGCGCGGCATGCGTTGAGCTGGCTCGGCGAGCACGCGAGCAAGCCTGCCGCGGGGTTCGTTCTGGCGCCGCTGGTTGCGCGCAGGGATCTGTCGCCGGGGCATGCAGCCGCTGCCTTGGGGCATGCGCTGAGGTGGCTGGACGAATACGCCACCACGAACGAAAGCCAGTACGTTCTCCACGGTCTGCTGGAGCAGGCGGACGCGCTGCCCGAGCACGCCGGCGCGATCATCCGGCACGCGCTGACCTGGCTGAACGAATTCGCGACGATTCTCGACGCTCAGTACGTCGTCGCGCCGCTGCTCAAGCGCGCGGCAACGTCGCCAGAAGACGTCGCCCTGGCGGCAGGGCACGCACTGAACTGGCTCGACGAGCACGCCTCCCACATAGACGCCCAGTACATCCTGCGCAGCATGCTCGAACGCGCGGATGTACCGCCAGAGGACGCGCGCACAGCCAGCCGCTATGCGCTGAACTGGCTCCGCGAGCATGGCGCCATCAACGATGCTCAGTACGTCTTGCGGGGACTGCTCGAACGTCCGGACATACCTCCCGAGGATGCCGGGACCGGTATCCGTCACGCGCTCAGCTGGCTGAGCGAGCACGGCACCACCAACGACGCGGGGTTCGTCATCGGACCGCTGCTCAAGCGGATGGACCTCGCGCCGCAGGACGTCGGCTCGGGCATCCGGTACGCGCTGACCTGGCTCGACGAGTACGGCACCGCCGGCCACGCCGGGTTCGTGCTCGCGCCGCTGCTCAAACGGCCGGACGTACCGCCCGACGACGCCGAGGACGCGACGCGGCTCGCGCTGGTCTGGCTTGGCGAGCACGGGGTCACCTTCGACGCTCAGTACGTCCTGCGCGGCTTGCTTGAGCGTCAGTTGTCGGACGCTCAGGCAGTTGAAGCAGCGGTGCGCTATGCACTCGACTGGCTCAACGATCACGGCAGCGACCCGACCGCGGGATACGTGCTTCGCGGTCTGCTCGAACGCCTTGACGCGCATGCGCAGAACGCGGGCGCAGCCGTCCGGCACGCCATGGACTGGCTCGATCGGCACGGTGTCCGCCTGGCCGCCGGGTTCGTGATCCAACCGCTGCTCAAGCGCACGGATCTGGGGCCGGACGACGCACACGGGATCGTCCGGCACTCGCTGGGCTGGCTCGACGAGCACATCACCACCAACAACGCCCAGTTCGTGCTGCGCAGCCTGCTCGAACGCCCGCGGATACCGCCGCAGTACGTTGACCCGGCCGTGGAGCACGCGCTGACCTGGCTCGTTGAGCGTGACATCCGGCCCGCGGCCAGGTTCATCCTCGCGGCGCTGCTGGCGCGTGGCGACCTGTCGGCGGATCAGGCCGACGCCGCCGTCAGCCACGCGCTGAACTGGCTGGACAAGCACCCCACCAACCCGTTGGCCGGGTTCGTGCTCCGGCCGCTGCTCAAACGGTCGGACTTGTCGCCGGACGACACCGACGCGGCGATCGAGCAGTCGCTGGTCTGGTTGGACGATTTCGACACCAAGCCGACCGCCGCATTCGTCCTCCAGACGCTGCTCAGGCGGGTGAAGGGCCCGTCCGACGAAGCGCGTTCGGCCATCGGCCACGCGCTGAACTGGCTCGACGCGCAGAGCGCGGCCGACTCTTCGGTCAGGTTCGTCCTTCAGCCGCTGCTCAAGCGCTCCGACATGAGCCCGGACGAGGCTGAACTGGCGATACGCCACGCTCTGGAATGGCTCGACGCGCAGCGCAGCGCTACTCACGCCGTTCAGTTCGTCCTTCAGCCGTTGCTGGCGCGCCCGGACATGTCGCCTGCCGACGTCGATGCGGCGATACAGCACGCACGGGAGTGGCTCGACAAGTACCCCACGCATCAGTCAGCTGTGTACGTCGCCCGCGCGATAGAGCGTCGGGGGGCATAACGACAGTGGCCGGGCGGAGGGGGTCCTCCGTCCGGCCACTGGAAGCTGAGCTCAGTGGAAGCTCTCGCCACAGGCGCAGGAGCCGGTGGCGTTCGGGTTGTCGATCGTGAAGCCCTGCTTCTCGATCGTGTCCACGAAGTCCACGGTGGCGCCGATCAGGTACGGGGCGCTCATCCGGTCGGTGACGACCTTCACGCCGCCGAACTGCGCGACCACGTCGCCGTCGAGCGCGCGGTCGTCGAAGTAGAGCTGGTAGCGCAGACCGGAGCACCCACCCGGCTGGACCTGGACGCGCAGCGACAGGTCGTCGCGGCCCTCCTGGTCGAGCAGATTCTTGACCTTGCCGGCGGCGGCCTGCGTCAGGATGATGCCGTCCTGCTTGGTGGTGATGTCAACCTCAACCGTCATGCTGTCTGCCTGCCTTCGAGATGTCCACGGTCCATCGGCTCGCCGGGTCAACGCGGCCGCCGGGCCGGATATTCCACACTGCCCACCTTGCCCCGCGAGCCGTCTTCCCAAGCCCATGGTCGCACAGTCCGCCGCGGCCGTGCGCGCCACGGCTGCGGTAGCATAGTTAGCGTCAGTTCGACGATAAAGGCTCGTACCGAGCCGGGTGCAGCGTTGTGGGAGGCGCCGTGACCGTCACGACCGAAGGGCCCGCTGCGGGGAGCTTCGCCGAGCCGGCGGCGACGCCGCTGGCGTTGCTGCTGCTCGGACAGGCCGCCGACCCGCGCAGCGAGCGCGGCGTCGAGTGCCCCGGCGACCTGCCCGCGCCGAGCGATCCCGGCCTGGTGCAGCGGGCCGCGAAGGCCAAGGCCGCGCTCGGCGACCGGGTGTTCGTCCTCGGCCACCACTACCAGCGCGACGAGGTGGTGCAGTTCGCCGACGTGACCGGCGACTCGTTCAAGCTGGCCCGGGACGCCGCGGCGCGGCCGGAGGCGCAGTACATAGTCTTCTGCGGCGTGCACTTCATGGCCGAGTCCGCGGACATCCTCACCGCGGCCGACCAGCAGGTCGTGCTGCCCGACCTGGCCGCGGGCTGCTCGATGGCGGACATGGCGACGGCCGAACAGGTCGAGCGGTGCTGGGACACGCTGGACGCGCTCGGCATCGCGCGGGGTGTGATTCCCGTCTCATACATGAACTCCTCGGCCGACATCAAGGCGTTCACCGGCCGGCACGGCGGCACGATCTGCACCTCCTCCAACGCCGAGCGCGCCCTGCGCTGGGCCTTCGAGCAGGGCGAGCAGGTGCTGTTCCTGCCCGACCAGCACCTCGGCCGCAACACGGCGATGCGGGCACTCGGACTCTCGGCGGACGACTGCGTGCTGTGGAACCCGCACAAGCCGGACGGCGGGCTGACGCAGCGCCAGCTGCGCGAGGCGAAGATGATCCTCTGGCGCGGGCACTGCTCGGTGCACGGCCGCTTCACCGCCGAGTGCGTTGACGAGGTCCGCGAGCGGATCCCGGGCGTCAACGTGCTCGTGCACCCGGAGTGCCGGTACGAGGTGGTCGAGAAGGCCGACTACGTCGGCTCGACCGAGTACATCATCAAGACCCTGGAGGCGGCCGAGCCGGGCACCGCGTGGGCGGTCGGCACCGAGCTGAACCTGGTGCGCCGGCTGGCGAACGCGCATCCCGACAAGCAGATCGTCTTCCTGGACAAGACCGTCTGCTACTGCTCGACGATGAACCGGATCGACCTGCCGCACCTGGTGTGGACGCTCGAGTCGCTGGTGGCCGGGAAGGTGGTCAACCGAATCACCGTGGACGAGCAGACGGCGCGTTACTCTCGGCTGGCGTTGGAGCGGATGCTCACGTTGCCGGCCAGCTAGACGCTCGCGTTGCCGACCCGCTAAAGGTGCAGGTCGATCTCGATCGGCAGGTGGGTCTTGCCGCCGGCCAGCCCGGGCAGCACCACGGAGCGCACCGGGGTGGCGCCGCGTACCAGCAGGTCGTCGAGGCGTACCACCGGGAACTCGGCGGGCCAGGTGAAGCCGAAGCCGCTGCCCGCGGCGCCCTGCGCGGAGGTCAGGCCGAGGCCCGAGCTGAGCTGGGCGAACCGGCGGTCGGTCTGCGCGACGTTGATGTCGCCGACGATGGCGAGCTTGTCGGCGTGATCCGCCGCGACCGCCTTGGTCAGGCGGTCCACGCCCTCGTCGCGCGCCTTGGCAAAGCCCTGATCGCCAAGGGTCGGCTGCGGGATGTGCACCACGTACAGCACGAGCGGGCCCTGTGGCGTCGCGACGGTGACGCGTAGCGCGCCGACGACGACGTGTGGGACGGCGGCTACGAGAGTCGTGGCGCCCGCCGCCTCGGCGGTCGTGGTGGTGACCTCGATCGCGCGCGGGTCGGTGATCCGGTAGCGGCTCCAGACACCGAACTCGTACTGCGTGACGTGGAACGGGTACGCGGCGTCGAGTTGCCGCGTCGCCGAGGACGAGGCCAGGGACGGCGGCAGGTGCTCGAGCGTGAGCACGTCAGCGTGCTGGTTGGCGGCCAGCTGGCCGATCGCGGCCAGTTCCACCGAGGAGCCGCTCACGTCCTCGCTGATCACGCGCAGATTCGGCGGCAGCGGATCGCCGCGCGGGAACAGTTCGGTGCCGTATACGCCGAGCCAGACCGCCGTGGCCACGCCGGTGGCCAGCAGTCCGCGCAGCGATCGCGCGAAGGCGGCGGCGATCAGCAGCAGCGCGGTGGGCACCGCGAGCCAGGGCAGCCAGGTCTCCAGCAGCGAGGCGAGTCCCGCGGTGTCCGGCACGAAGCGGTGTCCGACCATGAACGCGGCGATCGCCCAGCCGAGCACCGCGACCCCGGTGCCTATCTGCTGGCGCGCGGACGGCCAGGGGCGTCGGTGATCCCCGGCGGGCTCCGCCGGCTCCTCGGGGGGGCCGTACGGCAGCGTCGGTTCATGACCGCCTGGTGCGCCTGGATCCACTCCGTCCCCGGGGTCCCGGGCCTCCGCGCCGCCGGACGGGCCCTGGCCGCTGCGCGGACGCGGGACGACGGGGACTACGCCCTCTGTCACGTTCTGGTCCTGCGCGCCGCCGGCTGCCCGTTGCGGCTCGACCGCCACTGTGTTTCCCTTCGCCACTCGCCGAAACCGGCACGAGCGTAGCGGCTCGGCTAAGCCGCCGGGCAGCGAGGGTCGCCAATCGTGGCAGAGGTGTGACGTGGCGCTAAGCCATTGCTCATAGAGGGCTACGGCGACCGGCGGGCCGTCGCCGGCTCACAGGCCCGGAGCGCCCCAGACCGGGAACCAGCGGCCGGTGTCCTTCTCCAGCGGCAGGTCCACGCCGATCTCGTTCTTCATCTGGATTTCGAGCACGTTGTCCCGGCTCGGCTCCCCCTTCGGGGCGAACGGGTAGAACGTGCCCTTCTTGTACAGGTAGATCAGCGCGGTCCGGCGGTTCTGCCGGTCCTGGAAGGAGAACAGGCTGCACAGCAGGTACGGCCCGAATCCGTTGTCCTGCAACGAGGAATTCACCGCGTGCACGTCGGTGACCAGCTCGGGCAGCTGCTCCGGGTCGCGGCGCACCAGCAGCCAGGTGAAGCCGTACTTGTCGGTGGACACCTCGACCGGCGGTCCGTCGAAGCCCTCGATGAGCTGCTCGACGTCCGACTCCACCTCGGCGAAGGCGCCGCCTTCGGCCTTGCGGTAGCACACCGCGCCGAAGCCGGTGGGCTTGAGGCCGAGCGACGCCTCCAGGGTGAGCGCGGCGTTGGTGACGGCGAACAGCTGGTCGAGATTGGGCTGCACCGGCTTGGACCGGCCCAGCAGCGTGTCGAGGAATCCCACGGCGGGCGCGGTCCCTTATTCGGCTTCTGCTCAGCGGCCCAGCTGCTGGGAGATCCTGGCCAGCTGCTCGATCCGCTTCTCGGTGGTCGGGTGCGAGGAGAACAGCGTCTTGGCCGTCTCCCGGTTGAACGCCGGGGTGAAGTAGAACGCGTTGAACGCCTCGGCCTGGCGCAGGTCCTGGGTCGGGATCTTGGCCACCTCGCCGGTGATCTTCTGGAGCGCGGAGGCCAGGGCCGAGGGGTTGCCGGTCAGCAGCGCGCCGGCCCGGTCGGCGGCCAGCTCCCGGTAGCGGGACAGCGCCATGGTCAGCAGGAAGGAGATGGCGTAGGTGACCATCGAGACCAGCAGGATGATCAGCTGGATCGGCAGGCCGCCCTCCCGGTCGTCGCGCCGGTCGCCGCCGAGGCCGAACCAGAACGCCATCCGCGCGACCAGGCCGGCCAGGATGCCGAGGAACGAGGCGATGGTGATGACCAGCACGTCCCGGTGCGCCACATGGGAGAGCTCGTGCGCGAGCACGCCCTCGAACTCCTGGTCGGTCAGCTCCTTGCGCTTCCACCGGTCGTACAGGCCGGTGGTCACGCAGATGACCGCGTTGTTCGGGTTGCGCCCGGTGGCGAAGGCGTTCGGCATCGGCGTCTCGGCGACGGCGACGCGCGGCTTGGGCATGTCGGCCAGCGCGACCAGCCGATCGACCACGCCGTGCAGGTCGGGGTACTGCTCCCGGCTCACCTCGCGGGCGCCCATCGCGAAGGTGGCGATCTTGTCGGAGAAGAAGAACTGGACGAACAGGATCCCGCCCGCGATCACCAGCACGAACGGCAGGCTGCGCGCGGGCACGAAGGCGATCAGGGCCGCGACGAACGCCACGGCCAGCGCGCCGATGAGGAACATGACGAAGACCATGCGGGACGTCAGTCCCCGGTCTGGCGCGAACCTCGTCCTGGCCACTGGTGGTGCCGTCCTTCCGAAGGGGCCTGCTACTACTGGTGGTGGTGGCGCGGACCGGTCGGTCCTACGCCGTCACCCGGCACAACGGGCTGCCGGGCGGGGAAGTTCCCTTGCGTCCGGCCGGATCAGCCCGGGATCAGTCCGTCGCTGGAGAGCAGGTCCCGTACCTCGTCGAGCGAGGAGTCCGCGCTCGGCAGGATGAAGTCGCTCGGCTTGATCTCCTCGACCGGCAGCGGCTCGCCGAGTTCGCGCACCCGGGAGAGCAGAGTCTCCATGGCCAGGCGGAACTTGGCCTCCTCCCCCTCCCGGACCGCGGACATGAGCTCGTCGTCGAGCTTGTTCAACTCGTCGAGGGCGGAGGGCTGGAGGGTGAGCTGCCCCTCGCCGAGGATGCGGACGATCACTTGGAGTCGCCCTCCTTGATCTCCTCGGCGTCCTGGATCGGGCCCGGCTTCGCCATGCCCGAGGTGCCGGACTCCAGCTGCTTGGCCGAGCCGCCGCCGGCCAGTTCCAGCTTGAGCCGCTCGAGCTCGCTGTCCACGCCGGTGCCGCTGGAGAGGCGGTTCAGCTCGGCGTCGATGTCGTCGCCGGTGGTCAGCGCGGCCAGCGGGTCGTCCAGCGCGCCGGTCGCGGTCAGCTCGGTCATCGCGTCCGCGCGGGCCTGGAGCTGGGCGGTCTTGTCCTGCGCCCGCTGTATGGCCATGCCGACGTCGCCCATCTCCTCGGAGATGCCGGTGAGCGTCTCCGCGATCCGGGTCTGCGCCTGGGCGGCGGTGTAGTTGGCCTTGATGGTCTCCTTCTGCGTGCGGAAGGCGTCGACCTTGGCCTGGGCGCCCTTGACCGCCCTGGTCAGGTTCTCCTCCTGCTTGACCAGATTCTCGTGCTGCGGAGTGAGCGAGGAGATCTGCTGCTGGATCTCCGCCTTGCGCGTGAGCGCGTCGCGGGCCAGGTCCTCGCGGCCCATCTCCAGCGCCCGGCGTGCCTGCTGGTCGCGCTTGTCCGCATCCTGCTGCACCTGCTTGATCTGAAGCTCGATGCGCTTGCGCGCGGTCGCGACGTCAGCGAGCGAGCGCCGCAGCTGCGTCATGTTCTCCAGCTGCTTCTGGTACGCGTAGTCCAGCGTCTCGCGCGGATCTTCATACTTGTCCATGGCTTTGTTCGCCTTGGACTTGAAGATCAAGGACATGCGCTTCATGACTCCGTCGGCCATGTGCCCTCCAGGTCCCCCTTCAGCGGCGCCGTGCGGCGGCTCGTGTGGTCAGTGCCCACGATAGTTCTTTGCATCCGCCCTGAGCCAACCAAACCGCCCTAGTAAATAAGGGCGGCTACCAACGTAGTGCCACGCCCGAGTGAAAGAAGCGGCGCCGGGGGCGGGTTATGTGCCCGGCCGCGGAGCGTTTACGCTTCCCTCGTGTTCCGACGACGCTCCGACGACCAGGCCGTGGCCGACGCCCCGGCCCAGACCGACGCGCCCGCCCCCTCGACGCAGGACCGGATGCCGGATCGGTCGAAGACCACCCCGACGCCGAGCCGGCGCGAGGCCGAGGCCGCCCGCAAGGCGCGGCTCGGCGGGATGCCGGCGGATCCGAAGGAGCGCCGCCGGGCGGAGCGGTCCGCGCGCAGCGAGGCGTACCAGCGCCAGCGGGAAGCGCTGAAGAGCGGGGACGCGAGGAACTTCCCGGCGCGGGACCAGGGCCCCGCGCGCGCGTTCGTGCGCGACTACGTGGACGGACGGCTGCGGCTGCTCGAGTTCCTGATGCCGGTGGTCGTCGTGGCGTGGTTCACGCTCGTGCTGCGCAGCACGGCGATCTACGTTTACGCGTCGTTCGTGATGGAACTGGTCGTCGTCCTCGGGATCGGACTCGGCATCCTGCTGAACGTCCGGGTGAAGCGCGCGGTGCGGGAGAAGTTCGGCGAGGGCGAGGTGCGCGGCACCGGCTTCTACGCCTTCTCCCGGGCGGCGATGCCGCGGTTCCTGCGCCAGCCGAGGCCGGTGGTCAACTTCCGCGGGCAGCCCAAGTAGCCGGGGTAACCGGGCGGGGGCGGCGGCGCGGCGCCGCGGCGGTTGTGCGACGGTCGTCGAAGCAGCGGTACGTTTGGCGCCATGGAGTTCCGACACCTCGGCCGTAGCGGCCTGGTCATCAGCGAGATCGCGTACGGCAACTGGATCACCCACGGCTCCCAGGTCGAGGCACAGGCCGCGCAGGCGTGCGTGCGTGCCGCCCTGGACGCCGGGATCACCACCTTCGACACCGCGGACGTCTACGCGGGGACCCGGGCCGAATCCGTGCTCGGCGACGCCCTCAAGGGCGAGCGCCGCGAGGGCCTGGAGATCTTCACCAAGGTGTTCTGGCCGACCGGCCCCGGCAAAAACGACCGAGGGCTGTCGCGCAAGCACATCTTCGAGTCGATCGACGGCTCGCTGCGCCGCCTACAGACCGACTACGTCGATCTCTACCAGGCGCACCGGTACGACCATGCGACCCCGCTCGAGGAGACCATGCTGGCGTTCGCCGACGTGGTCCGCTCGGGCAAGGCGCTGTACATCGGCGTCTCGGAGTGGCGCGCCTCGGAGATCCGGGCGGCCGCGCAGCTGGCCATGGAGCTCGGTGTGCCGCTGATCTCGTCGCAGCCGCAGTACAGCCTGCTGTGGCGGGTGATCGAGGCCGAGGTCGTGCCGGCCTGCGAGGAACTGGGACTCGGGCAGATCGTCTGGTCGCCGATCGCGCAGGGCGTGCTGACCGGCAAGTACGTCCCCGGGCAGCCGGCGCCGGAGGGGTCGCGGGCGACCGATCCGGCCGGCGGCCAGTTCATCCAGCGGTTCCTGAACGACGACGTGCTCACGCGGGTACAGCAGCTCAAGCCGCTCGCCGAGCAGGCGGATCTGACGCTTGCTCAGCTCGCGGTGGCCTGGGTGCTCCAGAACCGCAACGTCTCGGCGGCGATCATCGGCGCGTCGCGGCCCGAGCAGGTGGTGGAGAACGCCAAGGCCGCGGGCGTGAAGCTGGACGCCGGGCTGCTCAAGCAGATCGACGAGATCATGGAGCCGGTGGTGCAGCGCGACCCCGCGCTGACGAGTTCCCCCGCTCAGCGGCCGTAGGGCCGGCTCACACCGGCGGCGACTCCTGGAGCGACATGGGGCCGTACACCACGGCGCCGTCCTCCAGGAGCGTGACCTGCTCGACCTCGGCGGCCAACAGCTCGGGCCAGTTCTCTCCGATCCAGGTCTCCGCGTCGCCCTGCGTCGAGTAGGCGGCGTGCTCGCCTTCGACCGGGACGACTGGTTCCACCTCCACCCCCGCTGCATTCTCGTACCGCCATGTGAAAGCCATACCGACTACCTTAGTAGGCTGCCTGCGTGCGTTCTGTGACACCACGGCAGCGGCACACGGCCGCGTGGCACGCACTCGTCCTCGGCGGCGCACGGAGCGGCAAGTCGGCCTTCGCCGAGCAGCTGTTGGCCGACGACCCGGACGTGACGTACGCGGCGACCGCGCCACGTTACGAGGGCGACGGCGAGTGGGCCGAGCGGATCGCCCGGCACCGTGAGAACCGGCCGACGACGTGGGACACCGTCGAGGTCGGTGACGCACCCGACCGGCTCGCCACCTTGCTGCGAACGGCGGAACGCACTGTGCTGGTCGATTCGCTCACGCTGTGGCTGACGGCGGCGATGGACGCCGTAGGGGCGTGGGACGACGAGGCGTGGCGCGCGGGCGGACCGCGTAACGCACTCGGCGATCTGGTATCCGATCTCGTCGATGCGTACGCGGACTCGGCGCGCTCGGTGATCGTGGTGAGCGACGAGGTCGGCTTGAGCGTCGTGCCGGAGTCGGCGGGCACGCGCCGCTTCCGGGACGAGCTCGGTCGGCTGAACCAGGCCATGGCCGAGGTGGCGGACGATGTCTCGCTCGTGGTCGCGGGCATCCCGCTGCGACTCAAGCCGCGATAGCGCGGTGCTACGTGCGCGAGGCGGCCGTACTAGGCTCCGAGGCGATGGACACGACAGAGCTGGAGAAGATCGCCGAGGCGGTTACGCGGCCCTTCGAGGCCGTTCGCGAGGCGGCCCGGGTGCGGTGGGCGGAGCAGGTGGCGCTGCCGCCGCGCTCGTTCGGCCGGATCGAGGAGTTGGCGCAGTGGCTCGCGGCGGTCCAGGGCACGTGTCCGCCCCGGCCGCTCGAGCGGGCGCGGGTGGTGCTGTTCGCCGGGGATCACGGGATCGCACGGCATGGCGTGAGCGCGTACGCCCCGGAGGCGACGGCCGCGTTGGTGCGCCGGATCGCCGGAGGCGGCGGGCCGGTGCAGGCGCTGGCGCGGGTCCAGCAGGCCTCGGTGCGGATTCTGGACGTGTCCGTGGACTGTGACCTGGAGGACTTCGCCGAGTTGCCGGCAGAGGTGACCGCGGGCCGGATCCGGCGCGGCACCGGCCGGATCGACCAGGAGCCGGCCTGCTCGCGGGACGAGGCGGCGGCGGCGTTCCGGCTGGGCATGACGGCCGCGGACGCCGAGGTGGACGCCGGAGCCGATCTGCTGATCCCGTCGCTGGTCGGGGTCGGGCACTCCACCCCGGCCGCGGTGCTGGTCGGCGTGCTGACCGGGACGGACGCCGCCGCGGTGACCGGGCGCGGCAGCGGGATCGACGACCGCGCCTGGATCCGCAAGTGCGCGGCGGTGCGCGACGCGATGCGCGCGGCGCGGCCGGTGCTGACCGACCAGATCGAGTTGCTGGCCACGGCGGCGGGCCCGGACTTCGCCGCGCTGACCGGCTTCCTGATGCAGGCGGTGGTGCGCCGCACCCCGGTACTGCTGGACGGCCTCGGCGCGGCGGCCTGCGCGGTGCTGGCGCAGCGCATCGCGTTCCGCGCGCCGGACTGGATGCTGGCCGCGCACCGCTCGCCGGACCCGGCGTACCTGAAGGCGATCGACCGGCTGGGCCTTGAGCCGCTGCTGGACTTCAAGGTGCGTGCGGACGGCGGCTGCGCGGCGCTGCTGGCGCTGCCGCTGCTGCGTTCGGCGGTGACCGTGCTGGCTGAGACCGGCTCGTACGCCGAGGAGGGCCTGCCCGAGCCGCTGCTGCGCTCAAGGCTGTGACTCCGGCTGTGATCTCGTGACTGCGTCGGAGGATGCGGGCGACGGCACAGGGCGGATATCGGCCGTCACCGGCGGCCTGCGCCTCGCCGTCAGCACTCTGACGATCGTGCGTGCGGGCGCGCCGCGGGTTGACGCGCGTACCGCGGGCGCCGCCATGGTGTCCGCCCCGCTGGTCGGCCTCGGCGCGGGCGCCGCGGCGGCGGGGGTGGGTCAGGCCACGTATTGGTGGACGCAGTCGTCACTGACCGCGGCCGGTCTCGCGATCGCCGCGCTGGCCGCGCTGACCCGGGCGCTGCACCTCGACGGCTTGGCCGACACGGCTGACGGCCTGGGCTCGGGCAAGCCCGCGGACCAGGCCCTCGCGATCATGAAGCGCTCTGACGTCGGGCCGTTCGGCGTGGTCACCCTGGTCCTGGTCCTGCTGCTGCAAATCAGCGGCCTGACGGCGGCGTACACCATCCACCGAGGCGCGGTCGCGGTCATCGTCGCCGCGATGACCGGGCGGCTTGCGGTGACGGCCGCCTGCTGCGCGCCGATCCCGGCGGCGCGGCCCGAAGGCCTCGGCGCGTGGGTCGCCGGATCGGTGCGCGTACGCACCGCCGTAGTGTCAGGGATCGTCGTCGCCGTGGTGTCCGGGCTGCTCGGCCTGATCATCGACGCGCAGACGGCGGCGCTGGCCGCCGCCGCGGTACCGCTGGGCATCGCGGGCGCGCTGGTGCTGCTGACCCGCTGCGTTCAGCGGTTCGGCGGCATCACCGGGGACGTACTCGGGGCGCTGGTCGAGACGTCCACGACGATCGCCCTGCTGGTGGTCGCCGGATGGCAGTGGCGGTAGGCCCTGACAGAGTCAGCGGGTTGACGGCGTCACGAAGGGCGGCTTGGTGACGGTGAACGCCACGCGGCGGCCGCGAACGTCCAGGTAGACCGAATCGCCTTCGGCCGTCGTCGGCGGCAGCAGCGCCAGCGCGATGCCCACCTTGAGCGACGGCGAGAACGTGCCGCTGGTGACCTCGCCGATCACAGCGCCCTGATCGTCCAGCACTGCCATATGCGGGCGCGGGATCGCCCGATCGACCTGCCGCAGTCCCCACAGCACTCGGCGCGGGCCCGCGGCCTTCTCGGCGAGCAGCGCCTCGCGGCCCCAGAAGGCCTCCTTCTTCCAGCCGACCGCCCAGCCGGCGCGGGCCTGCACCGGCGTGATGTCGAGCGAGAGGTCCTGGCCGTGCAGCGGGTAGCCCATCTCGGTGCGCAGCGTGTCGCGGGCGCCCAGGCCGCACGGCTTGATCTCGAACGGTTCGCCGGCCCGCAGGATCGCCGTCCACAGCTCCCCCGCGTCGTCGCTGCGGCAGACGAGTTCGTACCCGTGCTCACCGGTGTATCCGGTGCGGCAGACCGTCAGGGGCCTGCCGTCCCACACGGCCGTCGCGAACGCCATGTAGTCGTGTTCCGCCGGAAGTCCCAGCGCCTTGAGAAGGTCGGCGGAACGTGGGCCCTGCACCGCGAGCACCGCGAAGTCCGAGTGCTGATTCGTCACGGAGATCCCCGCCGGCGCGGCCGCGGTCAGCCGCCGCACGACCTCGGCGGTGTTGGCCGCGTTGGGGATCAGGAAGACCTCGTCCTCGGACTTCACGTACGCGATCAGGTCGTCCACCACGCCGCCGGTCGCCTCGTCGCAGGCCAGCGTGTACTGCGCGCGGCCGGGGCCGATGCGGCGCAGGTCGTTGCTCAGCGTCGCGTTCACGAAGTCGAAGGCGCTGGTGCCGTCGGCGGCGCGGCCCGCCACGGTGGCCTTGCCGAGGTGGCTGACGTCGAACACGCCGACGCCGCCGCGCACCGCGGCGTGCTCGCCGACGACGCCGGAGTACTCGATCGGCATCTGCCAGCCGCCGAAGTCGGCCATCTTCGCCCCGAGGGCGAGATGCCGCGCGTGCAGCGGCGAGGTGAGCAGGGCAGCCGTGGCGGGTGACGGCTCTGGCGTGTCTGGCGTGCGGTCTGGCATGCGGCCGAGCCTACCGAACGGTCGGCGGGTGGCGGCGGCAGGGAAACCCCTCGATCGCGTCCGATCGCCGCGCAGCAACGCACGCGCCCCCTGGGGCTGAGGTTACGATGCGGCCATTCCGCAACCTCCAGAACAGGAAACGACGTGACCAGGATCTCACTCCAGGCCGGCCCGTTGGCGGCCGTCGAAGCCGACGCGATCGTCATCGGGGTCTACCAGGAGGACGACGGCGTGGTGCTCGCACCCGGCGCCGAGCCGGTGGACGAGGCGTTCGGTGGGGGCCTCGCCGCGGCGTTCAAGGCGCTCGGCGCGACCGGCGCCGCCGACGAGGTGACCCGGGTGCCCGCCAACGGCTCGCTGGCCGCGCCGGTGGTGGTCGGCCTCGGACTCGGCTCGGCCGGCGACGGCGAGG
>JBKOWZ010000178.1:0-9657 GCA_046724665.1 Actinomycetota bacterium | reverse complement strand
ACGCCAGGGCTGTGCGACCGGCCGACGGCGCCGCGCGGGGCCGGCGCGGCGAGCGCCACTGGGCCGGCGACGGCCTGGGCGCGGTGCTGCGGGACCGCACGTTCGTCGCCTTCGTGGCCGCGTCGCTGATAGTGGCCGTGGTGTACAGCCAGACGCAGTCCGGCCTGCCGATCGCGATGGCCGCCGACGGGCTGTCCGCGGGAGTCTTCGGCCTGATCTCCGCGATCAACGGCGTGCTCATCGTGTTCCTCCAGATGCCGGTCACCCGGCTGCTGCGCCGCCACCCGGAGGGCCGGGTGCTGGCCGGCGCGAGCCTGGTGGTCGGCGCGGGCTTCGGCGTGCCGGCCTTCGGCGAGACGGCCGTGATGTACGTGCTCTGCGTCGTGGTGATGACGATGGGCGAGATCGGCTACACCCCGACCGCGCAGGCGGTCTCCGCACGACTGTCCCCGGACCACCTGCGCGGCCGCTACCAGGGCGTGTACCAGCTCGCGTGGACCGCGTCGCAGGTCATCGGGCCGCTCGCGGGCGCGGCGGTGATCGGCGCGTACGGCGGGACGCCGCTGTGGATCGGCTGCTTCGCCGTGTCCGCCGCGGCAGCGCTGGCGTACCTGCGCATCGGGGCACATGTCGAGCGGCGCGTGGCGGCCGCACTGGCCATGGAGCAGGAGCCGCAGCTCGCGGCCGCGTAGGCGCGGCGGGAGCTGGTCAGGAATCGGATCCGTCGGGGTGCGCGCCGGTGTCCGGACGCAGGCGTTCGAACGCCGCCAGGTTCGCGGTGGACTCGCCGCGCTTGAGCCGCCACGCCCACTCGCGCCGGATCGAGTTCGCGAAGCCCAGCTCCAGCAGCCGGTCGAAGCTGGAGTCCGCGGCGTCGAGCACCGAGCCGAGCAGCCGGTCCACCTCCGCCTCGGTGACCGCGGACAGCGGCACCCGGCCGACGAGGAAGACGTCGCCGTGCCGGTCGAGCGCGAACGCGATGCCGGACAGCCGGGCGTTGTGCTCAAGCAGCCAGCGGTATACGGCCTCGTGGTTCTCGTCGGCCGAGCGCACGACGAAGGCGTTGACGGACAGGGTGTGGTCGCCGACGAGGAGCGAGCACGTCGTGCTCAGCTTGTGCGTGTCCGGCAGCGACACGACGAAGTGGCCTTCCCCGGGCCGCTCGTGGTCGGCCCCGGCCTCGGCGAGCGCCGCCTCGATGGCGGCGATGGCCTGCGCACGTGCGTCTGTGCTGTCCGTCATCCCGTTTCCGTCTGTGCCGCTCGCCGCTCGCTATCCCGCGATCGAGCTTACGCGACGGCCGCTGGGAGAGCGCTCAGCGAGCGCGTCGCTGTAGACGCCGATGATCCGGTCCGCGGTGGAGTCCCAGCCGAACCCGGCTGCGTGCTTGCGCGCGCCGGTCCGCATCCGTTCCAGCAACCCCGGCTGCTCGAGCAGCCGTGCGCAGGCGGCGGCGTAGTCGGCGGGGTCGTGGCCGCGTACCAGCAGGCCCGACTCCCCGTCGCGCACCACCGTCACGAGGCCGCCGACCCCGGCCGCGACCACCGGCGTGCCACAGGCCTGCGCCTCCACCGCGACCAGGCCGAAGGACTCGTTGTACGAGGGCATCAGCGCGATGTCCGCGGCGCGGTACCACTCGGCGAGCCGCGCCTGGCTGACCGGCTCGACGAAGCGAGTGCGGTCCGAGATGCCCAGCTGCCGGGCCAGCCGAGTCAGCTGGTGCGGCTCGGCCAGGCCGGTGCCACTCGGCCCGCCGACCACGACGACAGTCAGCTCGCGATAACGCTCCGGGTCGCGTGCCAGCAGGTCGGCGGCCAGCCGCAGCAGGATCTCCGGCGCCTTGAGCGGCTGGATGCGGCCGACGAACAGCAGCACCGGGGCGTGCGGCGGCAGGCCGAGGCCGGCGCGGGCGAGCGCCTGGTCGCCGGGCCGGAAAGTCTCGAGATCGACGCCCGGGTTCACGACCGCGACCCGCCGCGGGTTCGCGCCGTAGAGGCCGACGAGCTGCTCAGCCTCCTGATCGGTGTTCGCGATCAGCCGGTCGGCGGCGTCCACCACCTGGGACTCGCCGATCAGCCGGCCGGCCGGCTCGGGTGTGTCGGCGTCGGCGAGCGCCGCGTTCTTCACCCGGCCGAGCGTGTGCATCGAGTGCACCAGCGGGACGCCCCAGCGCGCCGTGGCCAGCCAGCCGACCTGGCCGGACAGCCAGTAATGGGAGTGGACCAGGTCGTAGTGGCCCGGCTTGCTCCTCGCCTCGGTGCGCAGCACGCCCGAGGTGAAGGCACACAGCTGGCCCGGCAGATCCTCCTTGGCCAGCCCCTCGTACGGCCCCGCGGTGATGTGCCGGACCAGCACACCGGGCGCCATCTCGACGATCGGCGGCAGGCTTCCGGTGGTGGCGCGGGTGAAGATCTCGACCTCGACGCCGAGCGCGGCGAGCCGCTTGGAGACCTCGACGACGTATACGTTCATCCCCCCGGCGTCCCCGGTTCCGGGTTGGTGAAGGGGCGAGGTGTGGACCGATAACGTGGCAATCCGCCGGGGAATCAACCTTGGTCCTCCACCTTGGGCCGGTAAGCCGTGCCGGGCACTTGCGACCCTGAATCGCTTGGCACGCCGAAGGCTTGCAACCGTCCCCTGCCGCACCCCTATTCCCCGCATGTCCTCAGGCTACGTATCACCTCATGGCCCCTTGCGGGGACAGGCCGAAGGATGGCGGAGAATGGGCGGGTGACTGCTTCCGGCTCAGCCCCCGTCCCCGGCCCGTCGTCCCCGCTCGCCGTCGTCACCGGCGCGAGCAGCGGAATCGGCGAGGCCACGGCGCGCCGCCTGGCGGCCGAGGGCTTCCGGGTGGTGGCCGCCGCCCGGCGACTCGACCGGTTGGAGAAGCTGGCGGCCGAGATCGGTGCGACGCCGCTGCATCTGGATGTGACCGACGACACGTCGGTGGCCGCCCTCGCCGAGGCGGTGCCCGAGTGCGCGGTGCTGGTCAACAACGCGGGCGGCGCGCTCGGCCTCGACCCGGTGGCCGGGGCGGACCTCGGGCAGTGGCAGCGGATGTACGACGTGAACGTGCTCGGCTCGGTGCGTGTGACCAAGGCGCTGCTGCCCGCGATGCTGCGTTACGGCCGCGGGCACGTGGTGAACATCACGTCGATCGCCGGGCACCTGGTTTACGAGGGCGGCGCGGGTTACGCGGCGGCGAAGCACGCGCAGCACGCGCTCACCGCGACGCTGCGGCTGGAGTTGAACGGCCAGCCGGTGCGGATCACCGAGATCGCGCCGGGCATGGTCAAGACGGAGGAGTTCTCGCTGGTCCGCTTCGACGGCGACGCGGAGCGCGCCGAGGCGGCGTACCGGGGCGTCGAGGCGCCGCTGGTCGCCGAGGACATCGCGGACTGCGTCGCGTTCGCGGTGACCAGGCCGGCGCACGTGGACATCGACCTGCTGGTGGTCAAGCCGATCGCGCAGGCCGCGCCGCACAAGGTGCACCGCACCGCCTGAGCTGACACCGCATCAGAAGCACGAGGGACTGAGAGCCAGCCGTGAAGCGCGTGCGACCGGTCGGCACCGTGACCCGCGGCACCACCGCGCCGAACCGGCTTCGCCGCGTGGACCGATGGCTGATCGGCGTGCACGGAACGCGGCTGCGTGCGACGTCCGACGTCCCGCTCGTCATCGACCTCGGTTATGGCGCCCACCCGATCACGACGGTCGAGCTGGCGAATCGGCTGCGCCTCATCCGCCCCGATGTTCAGACGATCGGACTGGAGATCGATCCGTCGCGGGTCGCGGCGGCTCTACCGTACGTGCGCGCCGGGTTGGAGTTCCGGCTCGGCGGCTTCGAGCTGCCGGTGGACCGGCCGCCGACGCTGATCCGGGCGTTCAACGTGCTGAGGCAGTATGAGGAGCCGGAGGTGGCGGACGTCTGGCAGGCGCTCACCGCACGCCTGGCCCCCAACGGCCTGCTGATCGAGGGCACCTGCTCGGAGAACGGACGCGTCGCGACGTGGGTCGCGCTCGACCGGCAGGGTCCCGTCTCGCTCACCCTCGCCGCTCGGCTCGGTTCGCTCGAGTCGCCGACCGTCTTCGCGCAGCGGCTGCCCAAAGCGCTGATCCACCGCAACGTGCCCGGAGAACCGATCCACGACTTCCTCAAGGCGCTGGATCGCGCCTGGCTGGCGTCGGCTCCGCTCGGCAGCCTCGGCGCCCGGCAGCGCTGGATCGGCGCGGTCGGATCGCTGAGAGCGGCGTGGCCGATCCTGGGCAGGACCGATCGGTGGCGGCTCGGCGAGGTGACCGTCGCGTGGTCCGCGGTCGCCCCGCGCGAGTAGACCGCGATGAGACGGGGAACGGCTGTGGCCCCGACACGTCACACGCGGGATGGTGACGCTGGGGCCACAGCGGCGGTGCCAGAAAAGCACCTCCGGGAGTCGGGCACTCCCGGATCACGGAGCGGGCCTCACGCCTCGCCCCGACCTTGGGGGGTGATAGCGATCCTGCCCTACCAGCTATAAGGCCTAAATTAAGGTGATCTGAGAAATGGCTGAGAAGCCGTCGCCGTCACGGCACGCGGCCGGAAACGATCACCAGGGGCCGTACGGACCGTCGTGCCGGGAGTCGCCGCCCTTGCGGGCTCGCGGGGAGATCTGACGCAGCGCCGGACGCACGTCCACGACGTACACGATCGCGGCGACCGTGCCGAGGATGGTCAGGATCGAGGTGACCGAGCCCCAGAGCAGGTCGAAGAAGGCGGCGATGCCGAGGAACAGCAGCCAGGCCACCTTGGTGAGCTTGCCCGCAGCCTCGTAGGCCGGCGCGGGGCGCAGCGCGGCGTCCACGAACGCGAAGAGCTTGAACGCCAGCAGTGCCAGCAGGATCACGTTGAGCACGGTGAAGAACGTGCCGGTGATCAGACCGTTGCCCGTACCCATGGCGCTCTCCTCGGCGTTCGCCCGGTCAGCTCGAAGCGCGGCTCCTACCTGCCGCGCTTCGAGCGTACAGCGGGAATCGCCGCGACATCACGCCTTGGCGCTCTTGGCGGACGGCGCGCTCTTGGCGGACGAAGCGGTCCTTGACGACGCGGCCCGCTTGCGCGGCGTCGAGGTCGTCTTCTTCGCCTGCGGCTTGACGGGCTCGGCGGCCTCGTCGGGCTCGTTCTCCTCGACCACGGCGTCCTCGATCTTCGACTCCGGCTTGCTCGCCGACGCGTCGGTCTCCGACCCGTGCTCGTCCACGACCACCTGCTCGACGACGACGGTCACGTCGGACGCCTCGTCGTTCTCGTTCGAGCCGAGGTAGCGGTCCACCACGGTCTTACCGCGCTCGGCGAGCTCGTCGTAGGTGTCCACCGCCTTGCCTGCCGCCTCGAGCACCCGGCCGACCTGGCCCAGCGCGATGCTCTGCGCGCGCTGGCGCAGCGCCTGCGCGTCAACCTTGCCGACGGCGTCGCGAATCGACTCGCGGGCGCCGCGCGGGTCGAGCCCGGTGGCCACGGCGCGCGGGTCGAGCGCGGCCGGCACCTCGGCGATGCGGGCCTGCACCTTGGCCAGCCGCTCCGGCGCCTCGGTGGCCAGCCGGGTGGCCAGCGTGGTGACCGTGCCGGCCACCTCGGTCAGCAGGACGGGGGCGTCCCGCAGCTTCTCGGCGGCCAGGTCGCCGGCGCCGGCCAGCGCGTAGAACGGCTTCGGGTCGGACAGGGTCTTGCGGATCTCTTCGGTCACGCTCACTTCGGTCACCTCGGGTCTCGTGGGGCGCGAGCCCCGGATCTAATCAATGCTCGATTTTTCGGCGGCGTCGGCGTCCGTGTCGGCACCTGCCTGGGCACCGGACGCGCTCGCCGTCTCCGCACGGAACGACTCGTAGATGTCGCGCAGTATCTGCTTCTGACGCCGGGTCAGCGCGGGATCGTCGCCGATCGCCGCGATCACCCGGCTCACGGTCGCCGTCACCGTCGTCGTCACAGCTGACGACGACGAACCGTCGGCCGAGGCGTCCCCGGCCGCACTCGCGCTGCCGTCCCCGCCCCCGGACGAGGACTCCGGCGCGCCGTCCAGCAGCCCGGCCCGGACGTAGAGGGTCTCGGCCGAGATCTCCAGCGCCTTGGCCAACTGCTGCAAGATCTCCGCGCTCGGCTTGCGCAGACCGCGCTCGATCTGGCTGAGGTACGGGTTCGACACCCCTGCCGCCTGGGCCAGCTGCCGCAGCGAGTACTGCGCGGTCTCCCGCTGCTCGCGGATGTACGCGCCGAGCTGCGCCAGATGCTTCGGTCCCAGGAGGTTCGCCACCGCTCCAGTCTGCGCCAGACTGCTTGCAATTGCAAGCGGAGTGCTAGCGCGAGTTAAGCGGCGCCGAAAACCCGACGCGGCACGGAATTTCCGGTCGGACCAGAGCCTTACGGTTGCTGGTAAGACGCCCGGGCGCCTTGAGGCGCCGTGCGACTGGAGGAGCCGCCGTGACCGCTACCGCGCCGCGACCGAGGCAAGTGCGCTACGGCGAGCCGGCGGGGCGATGGGTACTGCTGGCGACGGTGCTCGGCTCGGCGCTCTCGTTCATCGACGCCACGGTGGTGAACGTCGCGCTGCCGCGCATCGGCCGCGACTTCCACGCCGGGGCCGCCGCGTTGCAGTGGACGGTGAACGGTTACGCGCTCACGCTCGCCGCGCTGATCCTGCTCGGCGGCTCGCTGGGCGACCGCTTCGGGCGGCGGCGCATCTTCGTGATCGGAGTCACCTGGTTCGCGGTGGCCTCGCTGCTGTGCGGGATCGCGCCGAACGTCGAGGTGCTGATCGCCGCCCGCGTCGTGCAGGGCATCGGCGGCGCGCTGCTCACCCCGGGGTCGCTGGCCATCATCGAGTCCTCGTTCCATCCGGACGACCGCGGCCGGGCGATCGGCGCCTGGTCGGGGCTCGGCGGCATCGCGGGCGCGCTTGGGCCGTTCCTCGGCGGGTGGCTGGTGCAGGTCGCGAGCTGGCGGCTGGTGTTCCTGATCAACGTGCCGCTCGCCGCGGTCGTCGTCGCCGTGGCGCTGCGGCGCATCCCCGAGACGCGTAACCCGGACGCGGGCGACGGCCTGGACCTGCCGGGCGTCGTCCTGGCCGCGCTCGCGCTCGCCGGGCTCACCTACGGGTTCACCGCCTGGCCCGCGGAAGGCCCCGGCTCGGCAGGCGTGATCGGCTCGCTGAGCGTCGGCGTCGCCAGCCTCATCGGCTTCGTCGTCGCGGAGCGGCGGGCCGAGGACCCGATGATGCCGCTCGACATCTTCCGCTCCAAGGCGTTCACGGCGGCGAACCTGGCGACCTTCGTGGTGTACGCGGCGCTCGGCGGCATGATCTTCCTGGTCGGGTTGAACCTCCAGATCGTCGTGGGATACACGCCGCTGGCCGCCGGCACCGCGATCCTGCCGGTGACGATTGTGATGCTGCTGCTGTCCGCGCGGGCGGGCGCGCTGGCGCAACGCATCGGCCCCCGCATTCCCATGACGATCGGACCGTTGATGTGCGCGGGGGCCATGCTGCTGTTCTCGCAGGTTGGTACGCACGCGTCGTACCTGCGGGACGTACTGCCAGGCGTCGTGCTGATGGGGCTCGGATTGTCGCTGAACGTCGCGCCGCTGACCGCCACCGCGCTCGGCTCGGTTGACGAGGGCCGCGCGGGGATCGCCAGCGGCGTCAACAACGCGGTCGCGCGCGCCGCCGGCCTGCTGGCCGTCGCCGTCCTGCCGCTGGCGTCGGGCCTCGGCACGGGCAACCTCACCGACTCGGCGACGCTGGGCCCTGTGTACCGCACCGCGATGTACCTGTGCGCCGCGTTGCTCGCGGCCGGATCGGTCATCGCGGCGGTCGCCATCCCGACGCGGATCACCCGGCCGGAGCGTCCGCAGCAGGAGTCGGAGATGCAGACGCTGTCCAGCTAGAACACGAACGCGCTCACCACGCGGCGGCGCGGATGCTGCCTACTACGGCGCCGCCTCCGTACAAGGGCAGCGCGCCGATGCGGTCAAGCGTCTCGGACTGGATACCGAGGCGGCGTAAGGCTTCGACGAGGATGACAGGCTTCGCACGCTTCGAACCATCGGAGATCTTGAACGCGAGGGCACGGCCGTCAGGCAGCGCGGCGGCATGCACGGCTTCCGCACCCGACTTGGCTAGCAGACCGCTGACCGCGCGCATCGCGTGCGTGTCCAGTTGATGCGTACCGGCGACGTACTCGGGGTGCGCACGCATCGCGTCGGCGACCCTGCGCGCGTTCGAGTCGGGCCTGGCGGTCACGCATGCGCGAAACGCACGCGCGAGGCCGACGAGCGAGATGCCGAGCAGCGGTGCGCCGCAACCGTCCACGGCCTCGTGAGCTATCCGCTCGCCGGCAAGCCGCTCGATCGACTCGCGCACGGCGACCTGCACCGGATGTCCCGGGTCGAGGTAGGTCTGCGTGTCCCAGCCGTTGCGTACGGCGGTGGCGAGCATCGCGGCGTGCTTGCCCGAGCAGTCCGAGTAGATCGGCTCGGGGGCGCGGTCCGCGAACAGCCGGGCGTGCCGCTGATCGTCGTCGAGCGGCATGCTCGGCGGGGTGCGCAGAGCCGACTCGTCGAGTCCGGCCCCGGCCAGGATCTTGCGCACGCCGTCCAGGTGGAACGGCTCGCCGGCATGGCTGGCCGCGGCCAGTGCCAGCCGCGGGCCGGAGAGTTCGAGCCCAGCGTCGAGCAGGCCGGCGGCCTGCATCGGCTTGTTGCTCGAGCGGGGCAGGATCGGCGCGTGCACGTCGCCGAGCGCGAGGTGGACCGAGCCGTCCGCGGCGAGCAGGACCAGTCGGCCACGGTGCCCGCCCTCGACGAAGCCGGAGCGGACGATCTCGGCCAGGACGGCGTCGGATGTGGCGGTGTCAGATGTCCCGGCGTCAGATGTCATGGTGCCGGATGTGGCAGCGCCGGATGCGGCGGTGTCGGATACGGCGGTGTCGGGAGTGCGGTTCGGGTCGGAGCTGTTTATCACGAGGTTGTGTCTACTCCGTCAGGAGAAGATCGTCGATGGCCGCCTCACCGTCACGGTACCGGCGGCCCAGTTCCGCGGCGCACTCGTCCACCACGAACTGCACCCTCCGGCGCAGGCCGGACACCTCGCGCTCATACCCGGCCAGGGTCGCGGCGGCGTCCCGCAGCGCCTGGTCGGAGCCGGTCGCCAGGTCGGGTACGGCCTGCTCGAGCTTGATCTCCAGCGCGACGCGGTACTCCCCGGCCGTCGCGTCGCCGTTGCCACGCGGCAGGTACCGGGCCGAGGCGACGCGGCTCGACGGCGCGTCGGCCAGGATCTCGCTGAGCCGGGAGACCAGGGGGCTGTCGTCGCCCTCCACCCGGCGCGCCATCTCGGCGGCGATTATGTCCAGTCGGCCGTGCAGCACCCGCCGCAGGTACGACAGATCGCTCTCCTCAGCGCTCGCCTCGGCTCGCCGTTCCCGCAGCACCGCCAGCGGCACGGCCGACAGGTCCGCGACGAACGCGCTGTCGAGTACGCGATCGATGCGGCGGCGCGGACCGGCCTGCGGCGCCTGGCCGCCGAGCGCCGGGTCCGGGTCGGCAGGTTCGCTCATCGAAACCCCATCGAGCTTGGAGGAGAGCCGTCCCCCGGGTCGAGGCCCGGTCTGCCGGCCGGACCTTGTGGG
>JBKOWZ010000092.1:0-4750 GCA_046724665.1 Actinomycetota bacterium | reverse complement strand
CAGCAGGTGTGGCGGAGGCAGTAGGAAGGGTGCTGGGGCAGGATGCGTACAGCCGCGGTCATCGGTACCGGATTGATAGGTACGTCGGTGGCACTCGCCCTCACCCGCCGCGGCGTCGCCGTGTATCTGTCCGACCGCGACGAATCGACGGTGCGCACGGCCGCCTCGCTCGGCGCCGGAGAGGTCGGCGAGCCTCCGCAACGCGTTGACCTCGCGGTGATCGCGGTCCCGCCTGCATATGTCGCGGCCGTGCTTGAGGACGCGCAACGACGGGGTCTGGCCGCTGCGTACACCGACGTCGCGTCGGTGAAGGCGGGACCACAGGACGCCGCGCTCGCGCAGGGCGTCGATCAGGTGACGTACATCGGCGGGCATCCGTTGTCCGGCCGCGAGGTCTCCGGTCCGCTGGGCGCTCGGGCTGACCTGTTCGACGGCCGGCCCTGGGTGCTCACGCCGACCGCCGCCACCGGCCGGGACGCGCTCAACCGCGCGCTGGAGCTGATCTCGCTGTGCGGCGCGGTGCCGGTGGTGATGGACGCGTCGGACCACGACCACGCGGTGGCGCTGATCTCGCACACGCCGCACGTCATCGCCGCGATCATGGCCGCGCGGCTGGAGCACGCCTCCGAGGACGCCGCGCGCATCGCCGGACCCGGCGTGCACGACGTGACCCGGATCGCGGGCGGCGACCCGGTGCTGTGGCAGGAGATCCTCTCGGCCAACGCGACCGCCGTGGCCGACGTGCTCGACGAGTTCGCCGCGGACCTGGGCAGCGCGATCACCGCGCTGCGCGCGCTGGCCGCCGGGGACCCGGACAAGCGCGAGGCCGGCCGCGCCGACCTGGTCGGCCTGCTGCGGCGCGGCAACGCCGGGCAGTCGCGCATTCCCGGCAAGCACGGCGCCCCGCGCGCGGTCTACTCCGCGGTCCAGGTCGTCATCAGCGACGCCCCGGGCGAACTGGCGCGGCTGTTCGCGGCGGTCGGCGCGGCCGGGGTCAACATCGAGGACGTGCGGATCGAGCACTCGCCCGGCCAGACGGTCGGCCTGGTCACCCTCCAGGTCGCGCCGGAGTCGGCGGACGAACTGAGCGCGCGGCTTGCCGAGCGCGGCTGGACCGTGCGCAGCTGAGCGCCGATGCCGAGGCGCGGCCGAGCCGAGGCGTAAATCCGACGCTCCGTCGGCACCGATACCCTTCTCCAGTGTCCGGACGGGTCCGAGGAGTTGAAGCGAAACATGGTGCGCACGTGACCGACAAGGCGATCGTGGTCGCGGTGGACGGGCCGTCCGGCTCCGGCAAGTCCAGCGTGTCCAGGGGCGTGGCACGCCGGCTCGGCCTGCGCTACCTCGACACCGGCGCCCAAGACCGCGCGATGACCTGGTGGATGCTGCGTCACGGCGTTGACGTCACCGACCGGCAGGCCGTGACGGCGGCCTGCGGCAAGCCGGTCATCGTCTCCGGGACCGACCCCGACGAGCCGGCGATCACCGTGGACGGCCGGGACGTCGCCGCGCAGATCCGCACCGCCGAGGTGACGGCGGCCGTGTCGGTGGTCGCCGGGGTCCAGCCGGTGCGCGACCGCCTGATCGCGCTCCAGCGCCAGATCATCGCCGAGGCGCTCGCCGAGTCCGACGGCCTGGTCGCCGAGGGACGTGACATAGCCGACGTGGTCTACCCGGCGGCGGACAGCAAGATCTACCTGACGGCGTCGCCCGAGGCGCGCGCGCAGCGGCGCAGCGCCGAACTCGGTATCGCCGACGACGCCGACTCAAGCTCCCTTTCCAGCACCCTCGACGACCTCAGGCGCCGCGATGCCGAGGACGCCAGGACGACTCGTCCGCTCGAAGCCGCGCCTGGTGCCACGATCGTCGATGCCACGCACCTGACGCTGCCTCAGGTCATCGACCGCGTCGTCGAACTCGTGGAAGCCGAGCGCGGATGAACGCGAACGTCCCGGTCGTGCCGCCGCTGCACAAGGCCCGCCGCGCCCGCCGGATCGGGCCGTTCGTGCTGCGGCCGTTCTGGAAGATCGCGCTGCACGGCGCCGAGCACGTGCCCGCGACCGGTCCGGTGATCCTCGCCGGGAACCACACCGGCTTCCTCGACGGCCCGCTGCTGGTCGGCCTCTCGCCGCGGCCGGTGCACTTCATGGTCAAGCGGGAGATGTTCCGCGGGCCGGTCGGCCGGGCGCTGCACTGGCTCGGCCAGATCAGCGTGGACCGGCACGGCACCGACCGGGCCGCGATCCAGGCGGCGCTCGGCGCGCTGGAACAAGGAGGCGTGCTCGGCGTGTTCCCCGAGGGCACGCGTTCGGCGGAAGACTTCGTCACCATGCACAATGGTTTGGCGTACTTCGCGCTGCGCTCGGGGGCGCCCGTGGTGCCGGTGGCCTGTCTCGGCACCGGCGAGCGGGGCACGTCGTTCGGGGCGATGCCCAAGTTCCGCGCGCGGCTCGACGTGGTGTACGGACCGCCGCTCGAGCTCGGGCGCGGTACCGGACGCAAGGCCGTCACCGCCGCGAGCGAGCAGCTGCGTGACGCGCTGCGTGCGCACCTTGAGCACGCCCGCAGGGAAACCGGGCGTGCGCAGGCCACCGCGGTGACCGCCGACTAGCGGCGCCGGGTATCGAGAACTGCCGTTGACCTGTTGTGTTTGTTGAGCTGTTGGTAAGGACGAACTGGCGATGACTGTGGACCACGACGCGTTCGACGACGACTTCGACGCGCCGTTCGACCCGAGCGAGTTCGTTGACGAGTTCGGCAACGCCGAACCGCTGCCCGCCGAGCTGGGCGACGAGGACGAGGATTCCGGCGCGCAGGCGGTGCTGCCGGTGCTGGCGGTCGTCGGGCGGCCGAACGTCGGCAAATCGACGCTGGTCAACCGGATCATCGGCCGCCGCGAGGCGGTGGTTCAGGACGTGCCGGGCGTCACCCGCGACCGCGTGTACTACGAGGCGAACTGGGTCGGGCGCCGGTTCACCGTGGTGGACACCGGCGGCTGGGAGGTGGACGTGGACGGCATGGGCGCCCGCGTCGCCGAGCAGGCCGAGATCGCCGCCGAGCTGGCCGACGCGATCGTGCTGGTCGTGGACGCGACGGTGGGCGTGACGAACACCGACGAGGCGTTCGTGAAGGTGCTGCGCCGCACGAAGAAGCCGGTGATCCTGGCCGCGAACAAGGTGGACAACCAGCGGCAGGAGATGGAGGCCGCCGCGCTGTGGTCGCTCGGCCTCGGCGAGCCGCACCCGGTCTCCGCGATGCACGGCCGCGGCTCCGGCGACCTACTCGACGCGGTGTTCGCCGCGCTGCCCGAGCCGCCGGCCGAACAGCTCGGCGCCCGGCCGGGCGGCCCGCGCCGGGTCGCGCTGGTCGGCAAGCCGAACGTCGGCAAGTCCTCGCTGCTCAACAAGCTGGCCGGGCAGGAGCGCGTCGTGGTGGACGCGGTGGCGGGCACCACCCGCGACCCGGTGGACGAACTGATCGAGCTCGGCGGGCGCACCTGGCGCTTCGTGGACACCGCGGGTATCCGCCGCCGGGTGCACCAGACCTACGGCGCGGACTTCTACGCCTCGCTGCGCACCGCGGCCGCGATCGAGAAGGCTGAGGTCGCGGTGGTGCTGATCGACGCGAGCGACCGGCTGACCGAGCAGGACACCCGCATCATCACCAAGGTCGCGGAGAGCGGCCGCGCGCTGGTGCTGGCGTACAACAAGTGGGACCTGATGGACGACGAGCGCCGCCGGTATCTCGAGCGGGAGATCGAGCGGGACCTGGTGCAGGTGACCTGGGCGCCGCGGGTCAACATCTCGGCGCGCACCGGCCGGCACATGGAGAAGCTGGTGCCCGCGCTGGAGACGGCGCTCGAGGGCTGGCAGACGCGGGTGCCGACGGCGAAGCTCAACTCCTTCCTCAACGCGCTGTCGGCCGAGCACCCGCACCCGGTGCGCGGCGGCAAGCAGCCGCGGGTCCTGTTCGGCACCCAGGTGGGCAGCCGGCCGCCCCGGTTCGTGCTGTTCGCCTCCGGCTTCCTGGAGGCCGGATACCGCCGGTTCATCGAGCGGCGGCTGCGCGAGGAGTTCGGCTTCACCGGCTCGCCGATCGAGATCTCGGTGCGGGTGCGTGAGAAGCGACCGCGGAAGAGGTAAGAAGCGGACCGTGCGCGTCGAAATCGTGCGCTCTACGGATCGCGACACGCTCGGCGCCGTCGCCGATCTGGTCGTCGCGGCCGCCGCCCGAGGCGAGGCGCTGGGCCTGAGCCCCGACATCACCCGTCGCCAATACGACGAATCCCTCGAACGGCTGATGGCTGACGCGGCGCGCGGCGACGCCGGTCTCGTCGCGGCGTGGTCGGTGGACCACGCGGTCGTCGGTACGGCGCAGTGGACCCGCAGCGCGTATCCCACGCGCAAGGTCCTCGGCGAACTCGACCGCGTCGTCGTCAGCCCTCACACGCGCGGCGCGGGTATCGGCAGGGCGCTGATCGAAGCGATCACCGCCGACGCGCGCGCGGCGGGCATCGAGTCGCTCATGCTCGAAGCGCGCGGCAACAACCACGGCGCCCTGGCCTTCTACGAGCGCAACGGCTTCCGGTACGCGGGCACGCTGCCCAACGTGGTCGCGCTCGGCTCCGTCCGGCACGACGTGGTGCTCATGGCCCGCGACCTCGGCCGGCCGCCCGGCACCGAGCTGCTCGGCCACCTGCCGGCCGGCGCGGGCGCCAGCCTGCCGCGCGGCGCGTCGCAGGGCCCGGACT
>JBKOWZ010000124.1:0-3789 GCA_046724665.1 Actinomycetota bacterium | reverse complement strand
GGTGTGGACCGAGGTCGGCGACGCGGCCGACGTGCGCACCTTCGCCAAGACGCTCGGCGCACCGTACGTCCTCAAGCCCGCCGACCACGCCGCGACGGTGGGCGTGCTGCTGCTCGACGCCGACGACGACGTGGAGGCGGCCTGGCGCGAGACCCGCGCCGCCGACGACCTCGGCGTGCGCAGCGCGCACTGGACGCCCGGGCGGTTCATGGCCGAGCAGCGCCTGTTCGGCCCCGAGGTCAGCGCCGAGGTGCTGGTCGCGCGCGGCGAGGTGCTCTGGGTGAACATCACCGCGAAGACGGTCGCGGCGGGCAAGCACCCGGTCGAGCTGGGCCATGCGCTGCCGGCGGCGCTCGACCCCGCGGTGCGGCTGCGCGTCGCGGCGGCGAACCAGGAACTGGTGCACGCGGTCGGCTTCGGCTCCGGCGTGCTGCACAGCGAGTGGATCCTGGTCGGCGGCACCGTGCCGCACCTGGTCGAGTGCGCCGGCCGGCTGCCCGGCGACGCGATCGTGCCGCTGATCGACCTGGCCTACGGCGGTTCGCTGGTCGAGGACCTGACGCGGGTCCTGCGCGGCGAGCGGCCGCGGCGCCCGGACGAGGCGGCGAAGGGCTCGGCGATCCGGTTCGTCACCGCGCCGCGGGGCACGGTGCGCGAGGTGCGCGGCGTCGAGGCGGCGAACGAGTCTGAGGGCGTGTTCATCGCGGTGGTGACCTCGCCGGCCGGCTCGCGCGTCGGTCCGGTCAACGACAACTGGGACCGCTCGGGCCACGTCCTCGCCGTGGGCGCGGACGGCCCCGACGCGGCGCGGCTGGCCGAGAACGCGGCGAAGCTGCTCGAATTCGACGTCGAGTCCGACGGCTAGCCGCTTCGGTCCGGTTGGCCCGGGTCGGCCCGATCGGCTCAGTCGGGCCAGCTCGGCGAGCGGCCGGTCATCGCGATCAGCCGGTCCATCGGCGAGACGTCCTCGGACACCGGCACGGACGGCCGGAACAGCGCGCCGGGCTCCAGGCGCGGCGCGCCCTCGGGGATCTGCTCGGCGACGGCCAGCGCGGCGGCGACCAGGTCGTCGTCGAACCGTGCCACGACGCCGAGGGAGCGCGCGACGTCCCAGCCGTGCACGACGTAGTCCAGCAGGTGGAAGCTGATCGCGGTCGGCGCGGGGAAACGCACCGTCTCGTGGATCTCCGGCAGCAGGAACCGGCGGCCGAGCAGCCCCTCCTCGCGGAACGCCGCGGTGACCTCGCGCACCGCCTCCGCGTACTGCGCCGCCACGTCCTCGCCGAGCGGGCGGGCGGCCCACACCGAGGGATCGGACTCCTCGCCGCGGGCGGCCGCCGCGAAGCCGTAGTGCTGGCCGATCATATGACCGAGCAATGCGCGCAGGTCCCACTCGGAGCACGGGGTCGGCAAGCCGAGCTGGTCGGGTTTGACTCCGGCGACGATGCCGACGGTCGTCTCCAGGGTACGGCGGCTCAGTTCTCGGATATCGGCCACGGTGCGGCGACTCCCGTCTGGGTGGTGCGCGAAGATGCTGGTCGGCGTCCGCGGTCGGTCGCGGCGGTCGGCGGGGTCACTGCGGTTCGGGCGGCGCGGCGTGCCGAGCGCGCAGCGCCTTCTTGTCCACCTTGCCCATCCCGGTCAGCGGGAGGGAATCGACGAACTCGACGGTGCGCGGCGCCTGGTAGCCGCTCAGCTCCGCAGTCACCAACGCGCGCAACTCGTCTTCGGTCACGGTGGCGTGCGGCGCGGTGATGACGTACGCGTACACGGCCTCGCCGAGCTGCGCGTCGGGGACGCCGATCACGGCGGCGACGCGGACCTGCGGGTGCGCGGCGAGTACGTCCTCGACCGGCTTGCTGAACACGTTCGTGGCGCCGAGCCCGGTGACGATCATGTCCTTCGCGCGATCGACCAGGTAGAGGAAGCCGTCGGCGTCCAGGTAGCCGAGGTCGCCGGTACGCAGCCAGCCATCGACGATGGTCTGCCGGGTCAGCTCCGGATCGTCCCAGTACCCTGACATGACGAGCGAGCCGGCGGTCCACACCTCGCCGACCTCGCCGGTCGGCAGCGGCGCCGCGTGCTCGTCGCGGATCTCGACCCGGGAGTCGGCGAACACGTAGCCGCAGGAGCTCAGCCGCTCCGGGTGCGCGGGGTCGAGGCTCACGCCGCGGTACTCGGTGATGAACGCCGCCTCGCTGAGCCCGTAGACGATGCGCATGATCGGGCCGAAGCGTTCGACCGCCTGCCGCAGCCGGCTCGGGAAGACCGGCGCGCCGCCGACGTTGAGCAGCAGCAGGCTGCTGAGATCGGTCGCCTCCAGGGCGGGGTGGTCGAGCGCCTGGTAGAGCTGGACCGGGGTCAGCAGGGTGCTGGTGGCCCGCTCCTGCTCGATCGCCGCGAGCAGCGCGGGCGTGTCAAGGCCGCTGCGCAGCACCACGGTGCCGCCGGTGAAGAGCATCAGCAGGTTGGTCATCTGACCGCTGACATGCTGGAAGCCGGTGACGGCCAGGTGCCGCAGCGCCGGCGCGCCGGACGCCAGCCAGGCCGCGCCGATCGCCAGCAGGGTGAGGAAGAAGCGGTGCTCGTGGTGCACCAGCTTCGGGCTGCCGGTGGTGCCGCCGGTGTAGAAGACTGATTCCGGCGCCGTGACGACGTCGGCGGTCAGCCGCGCGATGTCGGCCGCGGCGTGCGCCGTATCGGTCGGCGGTTCAAGCAGGTCAGGACCCAGACCGCCGGCGCCGAGGCAGAACACCGTGCCGTCAGTGCACTGCTTCGCCAGCTCGCCGCCGCGTTCGGCGTAGGAGCCGGTGTCGTAGACGAAGTAGTCGGCCTTCGCGCGCGCGAGGTAGTCGTTCTGTTCGCGCACCGGCGTGTACCCGGCGATCCACACGGTCCGGCAGCCGAGCAGGTGTGCGGCGAGCTGGAACGTCATCGTCTCGGGGCGGTTGCCGGCCATGACCGCGATCGAGGCCCCGGCCGGGACGCCGTGCCGGCGCAGCGCGGCGGCCAGCGCGGGGATTTCGCGGCGCAGGTCCGCGTAGGTCACCCGGCGCTGCGGCCAGTTGATCGCCTCCCGCTCGCCGTATTCGGCGAAACGTTCGAGCGCCGCCAGGACATAGCAGGCCGGCTGTACGCGGGGTTCATCCACGAGTGCTGTTCTATCAGACGGTCCGCACGCGTCAACTCTGGGATAAGAATCCTGACTTCTGTTTGCCCGCCGGGGCGAACAGAAGGCTGATGTTGTGCCCGCCGAATGCGAACGAGTTCGACAGCGCGACGCGCGGGCGCAGCGGGCGCGCGCCGCCGCGTACGTGGTCGAGGTCGCATGCGGGGTCCGGATCCTCGAGGTTGACCGTCGGCGGCAGCGCGCCGCGGGCGACGGACAGCGCCGTCGCGGCCGCCTCGACGGCGCCGGAAGCCGCGAGCAGGTGGCCGGTGGCGCCTTTGATCGAGCTGACGGCCGGACGGTGGTCGCCGAAGACCGTGTGCAGTGCGAGCGTTTCGGCGATGTCGCCGAGTTTGGTGCCGGTGCCGTGCGCGTTGACGTAATCGACGTCCGACGGTTCCAGGCCCGCGTCGTCCAATGCCATGCGCATGCAGTCGGCGGCGCCTTCGCCGTCGGGGCGCGGGGCGGTCGGGTGGTATGCGTCGGTGGAGGCGCCCCAGCCGATCAGGTCCGCGTAGCCGGCGGCGCCGCGTGCGCCGGCGTGCTCGGCGCGTTCGAGTACGAGTACTGCGCTGCCCTCGCCGAGCACGAAACCGTTGCGCCGACTGTCGAACGGACGG
>JBKOWZ010000117.1:0-9648 GCA_046724665.1 Actinomycetota bacterium | reverse complement strand
CCGTCCGTTCGACAGTCGGCGCAACGGTTTCGTGCTCGGCGAGGGCAGCGCAGTACTCGTACTCGAACGCGCCGAGCACGCCGGCGCACGCGGCGCCGCCGGCTACGCGGACCTGATCGGCTGGGGCGCCTCCACCGACGCCCACCATCCGATCACACCCCGGCCCGACGGCGAGGGCGCGGCCGACTCCATGCGCGCCGCGCTGGACAACGCAGGACTGGAACCGTCAGACGTCGATTACGTCAACGCGCACGGCACCGGCACCAAACTCGGCGACATCGCCGAAACGCTCGCACTGCACACGGTCTTCGGCGACCACCGTCCGGCCGTCAGCTCGATCAAAGGCGCCACCGGCCACCTGCTCGGCGCCTCGGGAGCCACCGAGGCCGTGGCGACGGCGCTGTCCGTCACGCACGGCGCACTGCCGCCGACGCTCAACCTCGAAGTGCCCGACCCGGCCTGCGACCTGGACCATGTGCGCGGGGCTGCCCGCTACGGGCCGGTGCGCCGCGCGCTGTCCAACTCCTTCGCGTTCGGCGGGCACAACATCAGCCTCCTGTTCGGGCCGGCCAGCACCGGCGCGACCAGGCGCCCCGAGGGAGGGAATCCATGAACATGCAGACGGTGGACATGCACGCCGTCGCGTATGCCGAGTTCCACGTCGAGGATCCGGTCAAGTCGGCGGCGCGGCTGATCGACGGGTACGGATTCACCGTCGATGGGCGCTACCGCGGGCACGGCGCCGGGGGCGAGAGCACCCTGCTGGTGCACGGCGGGGTGCGGCTGGTGCTCACCGGCGCCGCCTCGCCGACCCACTCGGCCGCCGAGTTCGTCCGCCGGCACGGCGACGGCGTGGCGGTCATCGCGGTGCTCTGCGACGACGCACGCGCGGCCTGCGACGCGGCGGCCCGGCGCGGCGCCCGCGTCATCTCGGCCGAGGACTGCCTGATCGCGGGGTTCGGCGACACGGCGCTGCGCTTCGTCGAGCCCGCAGATCCGGTACTCGCCGAGCCCGAGGGCGGCCGGGCGGGCGACGGGCTGCTCGAGGTGATCGACCACGTCGCGGTGGTCCTGCCCGCGGGCGAACTGCACCCGACGGTCGAATTCTGCGAAAAGGCGCTCGACCTGCGCCCGATCTTCGGCGAGTACATCGAGGTCGGCAGCCAGGCCATGGACTCGGTCGTGGTGCAGAGCGCGTCGGGCGCGGTGACCTTCACCCTGCTGGAGCCGGACACCAGGCGCCAGCCGGGCCAGATCGACGCCTTCCTGGACGCGCACGGCGGCGCGGGCGTCCAGCACCTGGCCTTCCGTACCGGCGACATCGCCACCGCGGTGCGCACCTTCAGCGCGCGCGAGGTCGAGTTCCTGACCACGCCGGGCACCTACTACGACGTGCTCGCGGACCGGGTCGGCGCGACCCGCATCCCCGCCGGGGTGCTGCGCGAACTCAATGTCCTGGTGGACCGGGACCACGGCGGTCAGCTGTTCCAGATCTTCACCCGCACCACGCACCCGCGGCGGACCTTCTTCATGGAGCTGATCGAGCGGCGCGGCGCGGGCACCTTCGGCACCGCCAACATCAAGGCTCTGTATCAAGCGGTCGAGCGGCAGAACGCCGCGGCGGACCGCTGAGGCGAAGGGGACCCCGATCCGTGATCAACCAGTTGTCTGAATCCGAGTCGGCGGCGCTGCCGTCGGCGCACGACACGGCCTTCTACGCCGAGCACGGCTGGTGGCTCTCCGCCGGGCGGCTGTTCTCGGACGAGGAGCTCGACAGGTTGCAGGAGGCCAGCGAGAAGTACTACGAGGGGCACCGCGACCGGCAGCTGCCGGTGCGCCCGCCGTATCTGGCCTCGTGGACGCCCGCGGACGGCGACGTGCAGCGGCACAACGACTACGTGCACTTCGAGTCCGACGCGATGCGCGAGATCCTGTGCAAGCCGCTGGTCGGCGCGGTGGCGGCGGCGCTGTCCGGGGCCGAGGCGATCCGGGCGTGGCAGGCCACGCTGATCTACAAGCCGCCGAACCCGGCCGAGGCCTCGAACCTGGTGCCCTGGCACATGGACCGGCACTACTGGCAGACCTGCACCTCGGAGCGGATGCTCACCGCGTTCATCCCGATGCACGACTGCACGGTCGAGATGGGGACCATCGAGATGATCGACGGCTCGCACCGCTGGGCCGAGATCGACGGCGACGACTCGACCCGGCACTTCGCCAAGCGGGACCGCAGCGAGCTCGAGCAGATCCTGCGGCAGACCGCCGAGCTCAACGGCGCGGTGATCAAACGGCAGCCGGTGGTCATCCCGCGCGGGCATGTCAGCTTCCACCACTGCCGCACCTACCACGGCAGCGGGCCGAACGTGTCGGCGGCGCCGCGGCGCGCGGTCTCCCTGCACCTGCAGGACGGGGCGAACCGGTACCGGAAGTTCACCCGGCCGGACGGCTCGACCGTGGTCTACAACCACGACGCCGTGGTGCGCCGCACGCCCGAGGGGGTGCCGGACTACGCCGACCCCGAGTACTGCCCGCAGCTCTGGCCGGCAGCGTCCTGATGATCGACGCCACCGACGCCGCCCGCGCGAGCGGCCGGAGCCTCGGCACGCCGGCCGGCCGGTACCGCGCGATCCGGCTGATCCGCCGGTTCGAGGAGCAGGCGCTCGACCTGGTCAAGTCGGGCGTCATCGTCGGCGGCATCCATCCGTACATCGGCCAGGAGGCGGTGGCGGTGGGCGTGTGCGCGGCGCTGCGGCCCGACGACCAGATCACCAGCACGCACCGCGGGCACGGGCACGTGCTGGCCAAGGGCGCCGATCCGAACCGGATGCTGGCGGAGCTGGCCGGGCGGGTGGACGGCCTGAACCGGGGCCGGGGCGGGTCCATGCACGCGGCGGACCTGTCGCTGGGCATGTTGGGCGCGAACGGGATCGTGGGCGCGGGCGCGCCGATCGCGGCCGGAGCCGCGTGGGCCGCCCGGCGCGCCGGCGCGGACCGGGTCGTGGTCACCTTCTTCGGCGACGGGGCGCTGAGCCAGGGCGTGCTGCTGGAGACGTGGAACCTGGCCGCGATCTGGTCGCTGCCGGTGGTGTTCGTGTGCGAGAACAACGGTTACGCCACCACGCTGCCGGCCGCGACCGCGGTGTCCGGTCCGGACGCGTCCGGCTCCGGCGTGGCTCGCGCCGCGGGCTTCGGGCTGCCGGCCGAGGCGGTGGACGGCATGGACGCCGAGGCCGTACTCGCCGCCGCCACTCGGGCGGTCGAGCGGGCGCGCGGCGGCGGCGGCCCCTCGTACCTGGAGTGCTCGACCTACCGGTTCGAGGGCCACCACACCATGGAGCGTCGCATGCGGCTGACATACCGCACGCCGGAGGAGATCGCCGCGTGGCGTGGGCGCGACCCGCTCGAGCGCGCCGCCGCCCTGCTGGAGGCGCGCGAGCGGGCGGCGATCGACGAAGAGGTGGAGCGCACGCTCGCGGCGGCGCTCGAGTTCGCACTGGCCAGCCCGGAACCCGATCCGGCGACCGCGGCGGACTTCCTGTACGCCGGCGGCCTGATCCCGCGGCCGGGAGTCCCGACATGAGAGTCACGGCATGAGGGTTGTCGCATGAGCAGGCTGTCGTATCTGAAGGCGCTGAACAAGGCGTTGGACAACGCGCTGTCCGCCGACGAGAGCGTGGTGGTGCTCGGCGAGGACGTCGGCGCCGGCATGTCCGGGGTGACCCTCGGCTTGCAGGCCCGGTTCGGCGCCGACCGGGTGGTCGATACGCCGCTGTCCGAGCAGGCGTTCACCTCGTTGGCGGTGGGCGCGGCGCTCGCCGGGATGCGTCCGGTGATCGAGTTCCAGATCCCCTCGCTGCTGTTCCTGACCTTCGAGCAGATCGCCAACCAGGCGCACAAGCTGCATCTGATGACCGGCGGGCAGGCGAGCGTGCCGGTCACCTATCTGGTGCCCGGTTCCGGCTCGCGCGCCGGCTGGGCCGGGCAGCACTCGGACCATCCGCACGGCCTGCTGGCGCACGTCGGGGTCAAGACCGTGGTCCCGGCCACCCCGACCGACGCGTACGGCCTGCTGACCAGCGCGATCTTCGATCCGGACCCGGTAGTCCTGTTCGCTCCCGCCGCCGCGCTCGGCGTGCGCGAGGACGTCACCGCGCCGCTCGAACCGGTGCCGCTCGGCTCCGCGCGCGTCCACCGCGAGGGCTCGGACGTCACCGTCGTCGCGGTCGGGCACCTGGTGCACACCGCGCTGGCCGTGGCCGAGGAGTTCGCCGAGCAGGGCGTGCAGATCGAGGTCTTCGACCCGCGCTGCGTGTACCCGTTCGACTGGTCGGCGCTGAACCGCTCGCTGGCGAAGACCGGCCGGCTGGTGGTGGTCGATGACGCCAACCGGTACGGCGGGCTGGCCGCCGAGGTGCTGGCGGTCGCCGCCGAGAGCGGGCTGCTGACCGCGGCGCCGGCGCGGGTCACCCGCCCGGACGGCGCGGTGCTGCCGTTCGCCCTCGGCCTGGACCACGCCTTGCAGCCCGACGCCGACCGACTGCGTCAAGTTTTGCGCACAGTGCTGAAGTGACACCGTGCGGAAACGAAATCAGGCCGAAATGTCACGGTGCCGAAATCACAGAGTGCTGAAATAATCGGACCCGGCACTCGTTCCACCACAGCCCCGTGTTTTCCCTCGACGCAGAGAGTGAGCACCGCCGCGATGGCCAACAGCCGTTACCAGTGGGACCGTACGCACTCCGGACTGGTCAGCCTCCAGCAGGCGATCGAGCCGGCCCGACGCCGAGTCGTCGAGCACCCGATCTACCAGGCGATCAATACCCTGCCGAGGGTTCAGATCTTCCAGCAGAGCCACGTCTTCGCGGTCTGGGACTTCATGTCCCTGCTCAAGACCCTTCAACGCGAGCTGACCTGCGTCGAAGTGCCCTGGGTCCCACAGGGGCCGACCGCGAGCCGCCGGCTGATCAACGAGATCGTGCTGGTCGAGGAGAGCGACGAACTCGGCGAGGGGTACATCAGCCACTTCGAGCTCTACCTCGGCGGCATGCGCTCCGCGGGCGCCGACACCGGCCCGATCGAGGCGTTCCTCGGCCAGCTGTCCGCGGGCGTAGCGGTGCGCGAGGCCGCGAAGATCGCCGAGATCCCCGCGGCGGCGGCCGAGTTCATCACCACCACCTGGGACATCCTGGAGACCGCGCCGGTGCACTGCCAGGCCGCCGCCTTCGCCTTCGGCCGCGAGGACCTGATCCCGGAGATGTTCCAGCAGGTCATCACCATCCCGGACGCCGACGGCCGGCTGGAGACCTTCAAGGACTACCTGGCCAGGCACATCGAGGTGGACGGCGAGCAGCACACCCCGATGGCCATGCAGATGCTCATCGACCTGTGCGCCGACGACCAGGAGGCCTGGGACGAGTGCGCCGCCGTCGTGCGCACCGCGCTCCAGGCGCGCGCCACCCTCTGGGACAACCTGCACGCCAGCTTCGAGTAAGGCAGCTGAGAAAAAAACAGAGCAGAGAGCAGAGCAAGCCGCATGGACTCGGCAGGCACGGCGCCACCGCGACCGCTCACGCTCGACGACTACGCCCGGCTGGCGCAGGCGAGCATGCCGCGCGACGTCTGGGACTTCGTCGAGGGCGGCGCGGGGGACGAACGCACGCTCGCGGCCAACCGGGCGGCGTTCGAGCGGATCAGGCTGTTTCCACGCATCCTGACCGGCGGCGGCGTCGCGCGGACCGAGACCACCCTGTTCGGCCGCACCTGGGCCGCGCCGATCGGCGTCGCGCCGATGGCGTTCCACACGCTGGTGCACCCCGAGGGTGAGCTGGCGACGGTGCAGGCGGCGGGGTCGGCCGGCTTGCCGGTGGTACTGAGCACGTTCGCGGGCCGCGCCTTCAAGGAGCTGCGGCCCGCGGCGTCCTCGCCGCTGTGGTTGCAGCTCTACGCCCTGCGCGACCGGGCCCAGGTCCGCGAACTGGTCGCCGGCGCGCAGGAATCAGGGATCGAAGCGCTCGTGCTGACCGTGGACGCGCCACGGCTCGGCGGCCGGCGGCGCGATCTGCGCAACGGATTCCGGCTGCCGCCGGACGTGCGCCCGGCGAACCTGCCGGACACCCGGATCGCGTCGCCGGCCGCACACGCCGAGGACGAGATGGACCCGTCGCTCGACTGGTCGATCATCGACTGGCTCCGCTCGATCAGCACCCTGCCGCTGCTGCTGAAGGGCGTGCTGACGCCGGGCGCGGCGCTGCGCGCGCTGGAGGCCGGGGTGGACGGCGTGATCGTCTCGAACCACGGCGGCCGTCAACTCGACAACGCCCCGGCCACCGCCGACGTGCTGCCGGTCGTCGCCGCCGCGGTGCGGGGGCGGATGCCGGTACTGGTTGACGGCGGCATCCGGCGCGGCAGCGACGTGCTGGCCGCGCTCGCCCTCGGCGCCGACGCGGTGCTGGTCGGGCGGCCGGTGTTGCACGGCCTGGCCGTGGCGGGGCAGGACGGCGCGTATCAGGTCCTCGACATGCTCCGGTGCGAGCTGCGCGACGCGATGACGCTGGCCGGAGCGGGCAGCGTCGCCGACGTCGGCCGCGACCTGGTGGACGTGAACGCCACCTCGCCGTGGCGGCCGGGCGCACCGCTCGCCGTGCCCGCTCCCCCGGCTGCCTCAGTACCCTCGTCTGCCGCGACATCGGGCAGCACCGCGATCCCGAAGCAGCGGCTGCACGCCAGCCTGTCCGACCCGGACATGGACACGATGGGGTTCCTCAACGAGATCGCCGACCGCTTCCCGGACGCCGTCTCGTTCGCCCCCGGCCGCCCCTACGGCGGCTTCTTCGAGATCGATTCCGTCTTCGGCTCCGTGCGCCGCTTCCTCGACCACCTGGCCGAGGGCGGCCGCTCCGCCGAGGCGGTGCGCAACGCGCTCTACCAGTACGGCCCGTCCGCCGGGATCATCAGAGACCTGATCGCCAGGTCGCTGCGCGACGACGAGGGCATCGACGCCGGCCCCGAGGCGGTCGTGGTGACCGTCGGCGCGCAGGAGGCCATGTTCCTGACGCTGCGGGCGCTGTTCGCCGACCGCGACGACGTGCTGCTGGTCTCGACGCCGTGCTACGTCGGCATCACCGGCGCGGCGAAGCTGCTCGACATCCGCACGGTCGCGGTGCCCGAACGCGAGGACGGGCTCAGCTGCGCCGACCTTGAAGAGGCGATCACCGCCGAGCGGACCGCCGGGCGCCGGCCGCGGGCGCTGTACCTCGTCCCCGACCATTCGAACCCGTCAGGCAACACGGTCGGGCTGGAGACGCGCCGGGAACTGCTCGACCTCGCCGCCCGGTACGACCTGCTGCTGCTTGAGGACAGCCCGTACCGCCTGGTCAGCTATGGCGAGCGGGTACCGCCCCTCAAGGCCCTGGACCGCGAGCGGCGCGTGGTGCACATCGGCTCGTTCGCGAAGTCGGCGTTCCCCGGCGCGCGCGTGGGGTATGTCGTCGCGGACCAGGAGATCGTGGACCGCGCCGGGGCCGGGGCGCAGGCCGTCGGCCTGCTCGCGGATGAGCTCTCGAAGATCAAGAGCATGATCACGGTCAACACCTCGCCGCTGAGCCAGGCCGCCGTCGCGGGCCTGCTGCTGGCGGCCGACGGCCGGCTCTCCGAGCTCAACGCGCGTCCCGCGGCGTACTACCGCGACAATCTCAATGCTCTGCTGAGCGAGCTGGACGCACACTTCCCCGCCGAGACGCGCGAGACGCTCGGCGTGCGCTGGAACCGGCCGTCCGGCGGCTTCTTCCTGGCCGTGCACGTGCCGTTCCGCGCGGACAACGAGGCGCTGATCCGCTCGGCGCGCGAGTTCGGCGTGCTGTGGACGCCGATGGCGTACTTCTATCCGGACGGCGACGGCGGCCGGTACACGCTGCGCCTCTCCTTCAGCTCCCTGACACCGGACCTGATCCGCGAGGGCGTCGCCCGGCTGGCCAGGTTCGTCGAGGCCGAGTCCCGGCGGCGCCCCTGACCGGCAGGCCGGCCCGGCCGGCTCGCCGTGTTTCGTCAAAGTCCTGCGAAGGGGTCGGCCGGCCGCCAGGGCACCGGGATCGCGACCTGCACGCCGTCCGCGGCCGCGCGCTCCAGCAGGAAGCCCATGGTGACGTCCAGGTCATCGACCAGGTAGCTCATCGGCCGCACCGGCTTGTCGAGCGGACGGAAGATGTCGTCCCAGTGCACGGGCACGACGCGCCGCGCGCCGGTCGCGAGGACGACCTCGTCCCAGTAGGCCTCGCGGAAGTCCCGCGCGGCCTTCCCGAGTTCGCCGACGCCGAGGTAGACCGCCGCGGCCCGGCGACCGCGCAGCGCGCCGGGCACGTAGTTCGCGCTCGCCTGGATCAGGAGGCTGCGATCGCCGGTGCCGGACGCGCCGTGCCGGACCAGGATCGAGTAGCAGGCGCCGGTGGTCCAGGCGTCCACCCGCGCCGGCGGGGCCAGCGGCGCGTCCACCGTCCCCGGAAAGCGGTCGCCCGGACTGTGTACGGACTCGATCAGGGTCACGGTGAACGCGCCGAAGGCGAGCGGTACGTCCACGTCCGGCACGAGTATGCGGTCTTCGGCCAGCCCCTGTCCGCGGCCGATGTTCGCCGTGGACTCGGACCCGACCAGCACCGCCCCGGTCCGCGCGCACACCACCGGCGCGTCGAGCGCGTGATCGTAGTGGGAGTGCGCGCAGATGACGGCGGCGAGCCGGGTCACCCCGGCCCGCCGCAGGCACTGCTCCACGGTCCGCGGCCGCGGCGCGATCCTCGAGGCGATCACGCGCAGCAGGCCGGGCCTGGTGAAGAAGCCGTCGATCATCAGTGCCGTGGCACCGTCGTCGATCAGCAGCGTGGACACGCCGAGCCAGGTCACCCGCGGCGCTGCGGGCCGCGGCGGCGCGGCCGGCTGCCGGTACGCGTCGTAGACGGACAGGCTCGGGCGCGCGAACGGACGTTTCATCCGGTGCTCGTCCTTCACTCCAAGACGCGCCCGGACCGGCCGCCGGCCGCCGCCGGGGCACTAGGGCGTCTTCATCGTCACCTGTTCATCCATTACCGCCATATCAGTCCTCGCAATCGCACGGAACTGCGACAATCCGCGGGCGGCCTCAGCGGGAGGCGATGTCCTGCACCATGTGCGCCGCCTGGTCCTGCCAGCGCGCGTACGCGGTCGGGAACGCGGAACGCTGGGTCTTCTGCGCGGCCTTCCACAGCGGCATCGAGCCGTAGTGCGGCGCGGACCGCTCCAGCGCGTTGAGGAAGGCGTCGGTGGCGTACTCCGGGTCGGTCAGCTGCCTCGGGCTGCCCCAGCCCATCGACGGACGCTGCTGGAACAGGCCGAGCGAGTCGGCGTCCACGGCGACGGTCAGGTTGCGCAGCGTGGACTCCTGAAGCGCGGTCGCGACGGCGATGACCGCGGTGTACGGCGACATGCCGCGCTTCTGGACGACCTTGACGATCGTCTCCGCGTTCTGCCACTGCTCGGGGCTCGCCGCGAAGTGGTCCTGGCGGCCGTAGACGCCGGACGGCTCGAGCTGCGCGATGGTGACCCCCGCGTACGGGTTCGCCGGCTTGGGCGGGGGGGCCGGCGCGGGGGGCGGTGCGGGCTTCGCGGGGGGCGGGGGCGGGG
>JBKOWZ010000296.1:0-6574 GCA_046724665.1 Actinomycetota bacterium | reverse complement strand
GTGTTGGATACATACCGTGTCGAATGCATGCCGTGCTGAATAACGGTGTCTTTCCCGGCACCGTTCAAAGCGCGCGCGAATACGTCGGCTGCGCGGCGATCTGCCGCCAACTGGACGAGCCGCCGGCCGGGACGGCGCCGTCCGCCGCTGTCGGCTGGCTGTTGATCGAGCATCCTGGGCCGTGGCCCGCGTACGGTCTGCCGCGTGACGTGCCCGCACCGGTCGCGCGGTTCGCGCACCGTGCGCTCGAGCACGGCGTGCGCACCCAGCTGATCCGGCGCGCCGATCGGACGGGCCGTCAGGTCGGCGCGCCGACGGTGCTGCTCGCGGGCGGCCCGGCGGCGCAGCGGTGGTTCGAGCGGCGCGCTCTCGCCGACCCGCGCGCGCTGACCGAGCTCGACCCGGCCGGCTTCGGCACCTGCGGCCCGCCCGGTTTCGGCACGTCGGTCGAGGCCGCGCTGCTGGTGTGCACGCACGGCCGGCGCGAGGTCTGTTGCGCGAAGTACGGCAGGCCGGTGGCGCAGGCGCTGGCCGGGCGGTTCGGCCCGCTGGTCTGGGAGACGACGCACGTCGGCGGCGACCGCTTCGCCGCGAACCTCGTGTTGCTGCCGTCGGGGCGGTACTTCGGCCGCCTCGACCCGGACGATGCGGTGCAGGTCGCCGAGTCGGCGTTGCGCGGCCGGATCGACCTCGACCGGTTCCGCGGTACCGCGGGTCTGCCGGAGGTGGTACAGGCGGCCGAGTGCATACTGCGGCGGGCTCTGGGGGTCGCACGGGCCGACGCGGTGCGCTTTCTGGGTGATGCGGTGTCAGCCGGGCCCGCGTGCACGGTGCGGTTCGCGGTAGCCGACGTCGGCATCCGCGACGTCACGCTGGAGCGGCGCAAGACGGCGTGCCCGCGACTGACCTCGTGCGGTTCCGGCACGGTCGAGAGCCCGGCCGGTTACCGGCTGCTGGCGATCACAGCTGTCGGCTGATCCCTCGGGCCAGCCGCCAGCTCAGGAAGAGCGCGGCCAGCAGTGCCGCGATCCGTGGCAGCGTGCCGAAGAAGGATGCCGCTCCGGAGAGCAGGTCGGCGGCGTCGGGCTTGGTACCGCCCCAGATCCCGCGCTGGTGCAGCCAGAAGCCGAAGGCGTAGAACAGCGCCGTGGCCACCGGCACGCCCACGCACAGGATCCACTTCTCCACCTCGGAGTAGAACCGCGACGTGCACGCGACCAGCCCGGCCACCAACAGCACAAGCCACTGCCCGAGCACCGCGCCGAACAGGAACAGGCCGATGGCCAGCGCCTCCCACGGACGCGCGCGCGGGCCCGCCGCCCACATGCCGCGCACCCGCAGCACCATCGGCGAGACCGGCTGCTCCGGCTCCTCGGGCTCGGGTGCGGCCAGCCCCGGCAGCACCATCTCCATCGTGGTGCTGGCCGGCGAGGCGAGCGCGCCGACGGTCTCCGACTTGTACTCCGGGGCGAAGGGGTCGGGATCGAGACAGAGCTCAGGTCCGTCGAAGGAGCCCGGGCCGACCGCCGAGCGGTCCAGCGGGACGTACGGCGCCGCGAACTGCGACGAGGGGGCGAGTAGCTCGGCGAGGTCGTCGGTGATCGGCACCTGGGGGCCGTCGGTGGCCCGCGCCAGCCGGGCGCTGAGCCTGGCCTGGTAGTCGGGGTCGCGCTGGACCTCGGAGTCGACCAGGGTCACCGGGTCGCCGAGCCGGCCGAGGATGCGGTCGAGGGTGGCCAGGTCCTCGCCGCGCCGGGCCCTCTCCTGTTCGATGGCCTCCCGCAGCGACTCGACGAAACGGATGCGCGTGGCCGGGGACAGCTTGCCCGAGGCCTCGTCCGCCACCTCGCTCAGATACTCGAACAGCCGTTGTTCCGGCCGGATCTTCGCGTTCTTCGTCGCTTCGCCGCGCAAATCGGCCTCCCCTCGCGCGCGCTCGGTCAGTGCTGTTATGCCCACCCTAGACGGCTGGCCCACCTGCGCGCGAAGGGCGGGTTGGAGCACCCGACCGAGTTCGCGCCCCCCTTCCGCAGCGGCGCCGCGCGGCCCGCACGCCACTGCCGGATACCGCTGTGGCAGGCTGGCGGCATGTCGAAAGCGCTGCTCGAAGTGATCGCCCTGGACGCACAGGACGCACGGCTGGCCGTCGAGGGCGGCGCGGACCGGCTCGAGCTGGTCAGCGCGATGGAGTTCTCCGGCTTCAATCCGTCGCTTGAGGCCTTCAGCGCGATCCGGGCCGCCGTGGACGTGCCGCTGCGCGTCATGGTCCGGCTGCGCGACGGGTTCCTGGCCGGCGGGCCCGGCCAGATCAGTGCCCTGGCGACCTCGGTCAAGCAGCTGCGTTCGGCGGGCGCCGACGAGTTCGTGCTCGGCTGGCTGACGCCGCAGGGCGCGGTGGATCTGGCCGCGGTGAAGACGGTGCTCGACGCGCTCGACGGCGCGCCGTGGACCTTCCACAAGGCGATCGACCACGCGGCGGACCGGAACGCGGTGTACGCGGCGATCCGCACGCTGCCCGGCCTGGACACCGTGCTGACCTCGGGCGGGCCGTTCCCGGCGGCCACCGGCATCGACGTGCTGGCGGCGGAGGCGGCACGTGAGGCGACCGAGCCGCGCGGCCTTCACGTGCTGGTCGGCGGCGGTCTGAAGCTGAGCGACGTCCCGGCGCTTCGGGCGGCCGGCCTGACGGGCTTTCACGTCGGCACCGCGGCGCGGTTCTCCGCGGACTGGGCCGGGCCGGTGGACGCGGAGCTGGTCTCCGCGTGGCGCACCGCGCTGGACGCGCCGCTCGACGGCATCGACGTCTGATACCGACTGATATCGACGTCTGACACCGCCGAACGGCGCATCGTCCGCGTCGCGCTCCAAGTCGCGCCCGTGAGATACCTCACAGCGAGACACCTCACAGCGTGCGCAGCGCCTCCGTCGGCGACATCCGGGCCGCGCGCAGCGCCGGGACCAGCCCGGCCACCGCGCCGATCACCAGCGCGGCGCCCAACCCGCCGGCCCAGGCCAGCGGCGGGACGACGACCGACCAGTCGCGCAGCGAGGCGTAGAGCGCGGTGGCCAGCGCCCCGACGGCGATCCCGACCGCCCCGCCGAGCAGCGAGAGCAGCAGCGCCTCGGTGAAGAACTGCACCCTGATGTGCCCGCGGGTGGAGCCGAGCGAGCGGCGCAACCCGATCTCGCCGCGCCGCTCCAGCACCGAGATGACCATGATGTTGGCCACCCCGACCCCGCCGACCAGCAGCGCGACCGCGCCGAGGCCGAGGAAGAGCCCGGTCAGCGCGCTGCTCGCCCGCGCCCGCGCCACCAGGGCGTCGGAGGGCTGGCTCACGTTCGCCTCCGACGGGTCCTTCGGGTTCGCCGTGGCGGCGAGCACCGAGTGCACCGCGTCCACCTGGTCGGTGGCCGACCGGACGTAGATCTTGGTCGGGTGCCCGTCGAACCCCAGGTACGTCTGCGCGGCCGCGAAGCCGACCAGCGCGCAGGTGTCGATCTCCGGCGCCAGCGCCGCCGGGGCGAGGATCCCGGCGACGTAGAACCACTGGCCGCCCAGCCAGATCCGCTCGCCCGGCGTGACCCGGTCGATGCCCAGTTGCGCGGCCGCCGCGGCGCCGAGCACGACGACCGGCTCCTTCGCCGTCGCCGGGTTGAGGTAGCTGCCGCGCGCGACGCTGGTGCCAACTGCGGGCAACAGGTCGAGGCTGGCCGCCACGACGGACAGGCCGCCGGTCTGCGCGGCTGGAATCTGCCTGTTGCGATAGACCGGGGCACCAGTCGAGCCGATCTGCGCGACCCGCTGCACCGGGCCGATCCGCGAGATCATCGCGGGTGCGGCCAGGGGCAGCTCGGAGTCCGCGCCGAACATGCTCTGGCCGTTGGAGACGGTCAGCAGGTTCGTGCCGAGCCGGTCGATCTCGGCCAGCAGCCCCGCCTGCGACGAGGCGGACAGCCCGAGGACCGAGACCATCGCGGCCACACCGATCGCGATGCCCAGGGCCGACAGCGAAGCTCGCAGCTTCCTGGTCCGCATCCCGGCGGTCGATACCCGGGCCAGGTCGGCGAATCGGAGCCGAGAGGGTGACAAAGCACTCATATGCGCACCGCCGCCGCCCTCGAGGTGTCCGCCACGATCCTGCCGTCGAGCATGTCCACCCGGCGCGGCATCCGCTCGGCCAGGTCGTTGTCGTGCGTGATCACCACGATCGTGCTGCCCTGCCGGTGCAGGTCGAGCAGGAGCTCGATGATGCTCGCGCCGGTCACGCTGTCCAGGTTGCCGGTCGGCTCGTCGGCCAGCACGATCGCCGGCCGGCCGACCAGGGCGCGGGCGATGGCGACGCGCTGGCGCTGCCCGCCGGACAGCTTGGTGGGCCTGGTGTGCGCCCGGTCGAGCAGCCCGACCCGGTCCAGCGCCTCGACGGCGAGGCGGCGGCGCTCCCGCGCGGGCATGCCGGTGTAGATCAGCCCGTCGCCGACGTTGTCCAGCAGCGTCGCGTGCTCGGCGAGGAAGAACTGCTGGAAGACGAAGCCGATCCGGCGCGCCCGCAGCGCGGCGAGTTGCCTGTCCGACAGGCGCGCCACGTCAAGCCCGGTGACCCGGACCGTGCCCGAGGTCGGCCGGTCGAGCGTGCCGATCACGTGCAGCAACGTCGATTTGCCCGAGCCGGACGGCCCGACGATCGCGAGGAGTTCGCCCTCGTACACGGTCAGATCGACGCCGCGCAGCGCCTGCACCGGCGGCTGACCCGGGTAGGCCTTGGCCGCCGACTCGAGTTCGAGCACCGGCACGGCGCCCGGGACGTGCGGCGCGCTCATGTCCCGGCCGCCACGACGCGGTCGCCCTCGTGCAGGTCGCCGCTGGTCACCTGCACCATCCCGGCCGAGTCGTCGAACAGGCCGACGGTCACCGCGACGAGGCGGTGCGCCCCGTCCGCGCCGACGACCTCGACCGCGCTGCCGCCGCCGACCAGCGAGAGCAGCGCGGTGACCGGAACCACCAGCGCGTCCTTCACGCTCGCGGTGACGATCGACACCTGTACCGGCGCCTGGTCGAGCGTGCCGGTCGCGGCCGGATTCGTCGGGGTGATGTCCACCTCGACGGTCGGCGTGCTGTTGCCACCGCCGCCGCCTCCGGAGTTCGACGGCGAGGTCGCCACGGTGCCGATGGAAGTGACCTTGCCGGGCGTGGTCGAGTCGTCCGGCAGGGTGATCTCGACCTGGTCGCCGACCTTGACCTGGCTCTGCTCGGTCGCCGGCAGCTGCACCGTCACCTGGCGTGTGGTCGAGGTGGCCTGCGCGATCGGGCCGCCGGCCGGGGCACCGAGGGTGGCGGAGACCGTGGTGACGCGGATCGCGCCGGGCAGGAACACCGCCTGGCCGAGGTGCAGCGTGCCGTCCTCGGTGACGCCCATCGCGTCCTGGAGCCTCTCGACGGCCGCCTTGGTCTGCCAGGTGAACTCGTCCGAGGCCGGGTCGATCTGCGAGCTGGTGGCGTAGCCGAGCGCGACGAGGTCCGCGTTGAGCTGCTTGACGTCCGCGCCGGTGTCGTTCTCGGACAGGTTGCGGTACGCGGGCACCGATCCGTAGAGCAGGACCACCGGCGCCCCGTCGAGCTGGTAGATCGTCTGGCCCTGGCTGATCACCTGGCCGGCGGCGGGCAGCGCGGTCACCGTGCCGTGCGCACCGCCGACCACAGAATACGTGCCCTTGTACCCGAGCGAACCGTTGACCTGGGCCTGCGAGGTCAAGTCGCGCCGGGCGACGCTGACGATCGACACCGCGGCGGCGTTGTCCTGAACGCCGGACCGGCCGGACGCGGAGTGCGCGGGCCAGATGCGCTCGCGCTGCGCCGCCACCGTGCCGCCGGCGGCCGCCACGAGCATCAGGACCGTGGCGATCGCCACGGGCTTGCGCCCGATGCGGCGGTGCGCGGGCGAGCCCGTCCTCTCGGCCGTCCTCGCGGCCGCCGTCTCGGCCGCCGTCTCGGTTTCTCCGGTTTCGAGATCGGTCACGTCAGCGCCCGCCACCGGTGGTGAGCTGCATCGTGCCGCCGGGAGCGAGCGAGTGGCACGCCTGGATGGCGGGCTGCAACGTGGTCGGGTCGATCCCGGTGCCGGACAGGTCGATCTTCATCCCGGATCCGGTGTTCGCCGGGTCGGGGAACTTCGGCACGCCGTGCTGGCGGATGCACGCCGCCCAGGGCGCGATCTTCGCCGGGTTGAACGAGCCGGCGCCGCCGTCCTTGCCGCCGGGCTGCAACGCCTGGCAGGCCTGCTGCGCCGTCTTGAACTGGCCGGACTCCGGATCGATGCCGCTGTCGCCCTTGATCTGGATGCCGACCCCGCCGGGGCCGTTCGTCGGGTCGGGGAAGTTCTTCACCCCGTGCGAGCGCATGCAGGCCGAGTAGGCCAGGGCCTTCTGGTACTGGCTCATGCTGGATGTCGGAGAGGCGGACGCGGCCGCCGAGCCGCCGAGCGCCGCGACCGGCACCGAGGGGCCGGACCCGCCGCCGCACGCCGCGAGCAGCGGCAGCGCGAGAGCGAGCAGCGACGCGGCGAGGGCGCCGCCGTAC
>JBKOWZ010000187.1:0-35663 GCA_046724665.1 Actinomycetota bacterium | reverse complement strand
CATCGGCGGCGAGCCGCGCTCGCCATCCCGCTCCGGGCCGATCGGCCGCGCCTGCGCGGCCGCCTGCGGCCCGCCGGGTCGTTCGGCCCACGCCGGCGGCGCCCCCCGGTTCACCGTTCGCAGCATGCGCAGCATCTGCGTAGGCGCCCCGGGACGGGAACGCCGGAACTCCAAAACCGTCATCGTGACACCCCTCCGCACCGGGGCACTACGAGCCCCCGAACCGGATCCGCATGCCCGGTTCGCGGGGACCTAACGACACGATGGTGCCACCTGTCACGCCATACTGGGCACGATTCAACCGACTGAGTGGAAAACTCAGTCGAATATCCGGCCAGTTCAGACGGGCTGTAACCGGTGAATTACCGAGAGTCGTCGAAAATGGGTGGCATTAAGCCCATTACATCCGAAACGCGATCTCGGGGTGTTCGCGGCGGGTGAACGCGCGGACACCCGGGGTGCCGGGCCGGGGCGCCCGGAGCGCCGCGGCGGCGGCCGTGGGTCAGACGCGCTCGCCGGAATCGGCCGAGAGGTCGCCGCGCACCTGCCTGATCTTCGAAAGAATCTTCAGCCGCAGCTGCTCGGGCGCCGTGTCGCAGCCGCAGCTGCGGTGCACCAGCGCCTTGACCGTCTGCTCGAGGCCGTACTCGGCCAGACAGGGCCGGCAGTCGTCCAGGTGGGACTGGATCGTCGCGCAGTCGTCGTCGGCCATCTCGTCGTCGATGTACTCGTAGAGCCGATCAAGGACCGACGAACAGTCGGCCTTGGGCTCGTGCGCATGCCCGGAGCTCATACCGTCGCCGCCTTTCCAGCTTCCCCGTTCCGACTACCCCGACCGTTCTGCTGCTGACCACCGCCCGCGCCGGCGCCCAAGGCTCCGTCGCCGCCCGCCTCGGCCCCGTTGAACCCGCGCTGCTGCGCGTAGTCGGCCAGCAGCTCCCGCAACTGCCGGCGCCCGCGGTGCAGCCTGGACATCACGGTGCCGATCGGCGTGCCCATGATGTCGGCGATCTCCTTGTACGGGAAGCCCTCGACGTCGGCGAGATACACCGCCATCCGGAAATCCTCGCCGATCGCCTGCAACGCCTCCTTCACGTCCGAGTCGGGCAGGTGGTCGAGCGCCTCGACCTCGGCGGAGCGCAGGCCGGTCGAGGTGTGCGACTCGGCCCGGTGCAGCTGCCAGTCCTCGATCTCGTCGGTGCCGGAGGCCAGCGGCTCGCGCTGCTTCTTGCGGTAGCCGTTGATGAAGGTGTTGGTGAGGATGCGGTACATCCATGCCTTGAGGTTCGTTCCCGGCTTGAACTGGTGGAACGACGCGTACGCCTTGGCGTAGGTCTCCTGCACCAGGTCCTCCGCGTCGGCGGGGTTGCGTGTCATCCGCAGCGCGGCCGAGTACAGCGCGTCCAGGAAGGGCATGGCGTCACGCTCGAACCGCGCGTCGCGCTCCGAGATCGTCTCCTGCGGCTGCTCGACCGGTTCGGCCGTGATCGTCTCCGTCGTCGCCTCCGCCTCGTGCGCGGGCTGCGCGCCGGCGGCCGTGCTCACCGTGATACCCACCTCCGTGATCGGATCCGGCTCGAGCACCAGCCGGACTTCCCCCGAGAATAACCGCCGGGGTACCTGATCAACGAGTCGGGACGTCGCGTGGCCGGGCCACGGCTCGGACACCGGTGAAGTGGATGTGGTCGCCATCACAAAGTGTCAGAACAGCGTGCCGTCCCGCTCCATTCCCGGCGCGGCGGGGTCCGTCCCGGCGGCGGCCGCGGAGTCGGCGGCGACGGTCTCGATCAGCTCGGGCCCGTTGTTGCGCACCGAGTTGACCTGGTTGGAGACGGGAGCTGCGGTCCAGCGCGGGGCGAAGTCGAGCAGCGTGCCCGCCTGCCCGGGGTCCTGCATCGCCGGATCGAGCCACGCGTCCCAGCCGCTGCTCGGCACGGTCAGCGGCATCCGGTCGTGCAGCCAGGCCATCGACTCGGCCGCGGCGGCGGTCAGGATCGAGGTGGACCACAGCTCGCGGCCCTCCGCGTCGCGCCACCGCTCGTACAGCCCGGCGAAGGCCAGCGGACCGCCGTCGATGGGCCGAATGTAGTAAGGCTGCTTGCGCGGCTTGCCCTTCCCCTTGCCTCCGGCGGCCGCCTCGCCGGGCGCGGGCGGCAGGGCGAGCCACTCGTAATAGCCGTCCGCGGGCAGCAGGCAGCGACGCCTGGCGAAGGACTGCTTGAACGCGGACTTCTCGGCCGCCGACTCGATCCGGGCGTTGATCATCTTCGCGCCGACCGAGGGATCCTTGGCCCAGAACGGGACCAGTCCCCAGCGCAGCGTGGACAGCACCCGGTCGCCGCCGCGCACCAGCACCGCCGGGACCGGCTTGGTCGGCGCGACGTTGTAGTCCGGATAGTCCGGCGGCAGCTGCTCGATGCGCAGGACCGCGCCGAAGTCCAGCGCGAGCTGCTGAGGATCGGTGGTCACCACGTAGCGTCCGCACATGTGATGCAGCCTGCCACGCCGCACTGACATCGCCGGCACGGCACTACCCTTGGTACATGATGACTTCGGAGCTCTGGACCGCACCGACCGCCGCCGGACCGGTGACCGCGCGGGTGCCCGTTCCCGGCTCGAAGTCCGCGACCAACCGCGCTCTAATCCTCGCGGCGCTCGCCGACGGCCCCTCGACACTGCGCCGTCCGCTGCGCAGCCGGGACAGCTCGCTGATGGCCGGGGCGCTGCGGGCGCTCGGCGTCGGGATCGAGGACCTGCCCGACGGTTCGTGGCGGGTCACGCCGCCGGAACGGCTGCGCGGGAACGTCAGCGTGGACGTCGGCAACGCCGGGACCGTCATGCGCTTCGCCCTGCCGCTCGCCGCGCTGGCGGACGGACCGGTGCACTTCGACGGCGACCCGCGCTCGCACGAGCGGCCGATCGGCGCGCTGATCGAGGCGCTGCGGGTGCTCGGCGCGGACGTGGACGACCGGGCGCGGCCCGGGCACTTCCCGCTGACCGTGCGCGGCGCGGGCGCGCTGGCCGGCGGCGTGGTCGAGATCGACTCCTCGGCCTCCTCGCAATTCGTCTCCGCGCTGCTGCTGGCCGGTCCGCGCTTCCGGCGCGGGGTCGAGGTGCGGCACGTCGGCGAGCGGCTGCCGAGCCAGCCGCACATCGAGATGACGCTGGAGATGCTGCGCGACGCCGGGGTTTCGGTGGACGACGACGAGCCGCTGCGCTGGGCGGTGAGGCCGGGGCCGGTGCGCGGCCGCGAGCTGACCATCGAGCCGGACCTGTCCAACGCCGCGCCGTTCCTCGCCGCCGCGCTGGTGACCGGCGGGCGGGTGACCGTGCCCGACTGGCCCGAGCACACCACGCAGCCCGGCAACCGGCTGCGCGAGATCTACACGCTGATGGGCGCGCGCTGCGAGCTGGGACCGGACGGGCTGACCGTCACCGGCGACGGCGGCGTGCACGGCGTGGACCTCGACCTGTCGAACGAGGCCGAGCTGACCCCGACCGTCGCCGCGGTCGCCGCGCTGGCCGACTCGCCGTCCCGGCTGCACGGGATCGGCCACATCCGGCTGCACGAGACCGATCGGGTGGCCGCGCTGGCGAAGGAGATCAACAACCTCGGCGGCGAGGTGGTCGAGGGCGACGACGAGCTGGTGATCACCCCGCGGCCGCTGCGCGGCGGCGAGTTCGCCACCTACGAGGACCACCGGCTGGCCACCGCCGCCGCGGTGATCGGGCTCGCGGTGCCGGGGGTGCTGGTGGAGAACGTGGCCACGACCGCCAAGACGCTGCCCGACTTCCCCGGCCGCTGGGCCGCGATGCTCGCCGGAACGGAGTACCGGGCGTGAGCACGGCGGCGGCCCGGGTATCGGCGGTGCGTGCTTTCGAACGAGCGTCAGGCTTCGGCGCAGCAGCGGTGTCGATGTCGATAGCGGCGGCCGCCGCGTGGTGAGGCGCGGGCGCGACTTCGACGAGGACGACGTGCGGATCCGGGCGAACCCGCGCGGCTCGCGTCCTCGCTCGAGACTGCGTCCCGACCACGAGGACGCTGCCGACGGCATGGTCACCGCGGTGGATCGCGGCCGGTTCACCATCCTGATCGACGGCGATGGCGGCAAGAACGGCGGTGTGCGCGAAGTGACCGCGATGAAGGCGCGGGAGCTGGGCCGTAAGGGCGTCGTCGTCGGCGACCGGGTTTCGCTGGTCGGGGAGCTGCGCGGCGGGCCGGACGCGCTGGCACGCGTCGTGCGCGTGCATCCGCGTGAGCGCGTGCTGCGCCGGAGCGCCGACGACACCGACCCGGTCGAGCGGGTCATCGTCGCCAACGCGGACCAACTGGTGATCGTGACCGCGCTGGCCGATCCCGAGCCGCGGCCCCGGATGATCGACCGCTGTCTCGTGGGCGCATTCGACGCCGGGCTCGATCCGCTGCTCTGCCTGACCAAGGCCGACCTCGCCGACCCGGCACCGCTGCTGTCCACGTACGAGGCACTCGGCGTGCCCGCGGTGGTGACGCGGCGCGGCGACGGACTGGAAGGCCTGGAAGCGTTGCGCGCGGCGCTGGCGGGCCGCATCAGCGTCCTGGTCGGGCACTCGGGCGTGGGCAAGTCCACGCTCGTCAACGCACTCGTGCCCGACGCAGACCGGGCGATCGGCCGCGTCAACGACGTCACGGGGCGCGGCCGGCACACCTCGACCTCGGCGGTGGCGCTGCGTCTGCCGCAGTATCGCGAGCCGTCCCGTTCCCGCCGCGCGAACGACGCGGACAAGGCGGCGCCGTGGACCCAGCCGATACTTTTCGACGACGACGAACTCGAGCAGTTGCGCGACGGCGACTCCGGCCGCGGATCGGGCGGCTGGGTGATCGACACGCCCGGCGTGCGCTCCTTCGGCCTGGCGCACGTCGGCCCGGACCGAGTCGTGCAGAGCTTCCCCGACCTGGCCGCGGTCATCGCCGAATGCCCGCGCGGCTGCACCCACGGCGCCGACGCGCCGGACTGCGCCCTCGACGAGCACCTGGCCGCGCTGCCGCCGGACGCCGCCGAACACGCCGCGTTCGCGGCGCGCGTCGAATCGGTCCGACGCCTGCTCACGGCGCTGACGGAGCGTCCCTGACGACGCCTCAGCTAATATACGGCAGCTGATTCAGTAGGCGGACTTCTTGCGGACTCCCGGCCGTGGGCGGCTTGTCGTGCCCTAGCGTGAAGGCGCCGCGACGGGCTGACCGGCCGAGGCGGTTCATCCCCGATACGACAAGGACCCGCCCTCATGCCACTCGATCCACGGCTGATCCAGGAGTCCTTCGCCCTCGTGGAGGAGAGCGCCGGGAAGGTCGCGGGGCACTTCTACGCGCTGCTGTTCCTCGAGGATCCCGCGCTGCGCGACATGTTCCCGCCGATGATGGACGCCCAGCGCGACCGGCTGCTCGGCGCGCTGGTCAAGGTGGTGCACCAGGTGCACGACCCGCAGAGCATGGTGGAGTACCTGCGCCAGCTCGGCCGGGACCACCGCAAGTTCGGCGTGCGGCCCGAGCACTACGAGACGGTCGGCCGCTGCCTGGTCGCCGCGATGAAGCGGTTCGCCAAGCCGGGCTGGACCCCGGCGATGGACGACTCGTGGGCGGCCGCCTTCGGCTTCCTGGCCGACACGATGATCTCGGCCGCCGAGGATGCGTCCAGGACCACCCCGCCGTTCTGGACCTGCCGGGTCGTCGAGCACCGGCGGCCCTCCGACTCGCTGGCGCTGATCACCGTCGAGCCGGACCATCCGTACCCGTTCCGCGCCGGGCAGTACGCCGCGATCGAAACGCTGCGCTGGCCCCGGGTCTGGCGGCCTTACTCGATCGCCAACGCCCCGCGCCAGGACGGCCTGCTCACCTTCCACGTGCGCGCCATCGACAGCGGCTGGGTCTCCACGGCGCTGGTCCACCACACCCGGCTCGGCGACACGCTCAAGCTCGGCCCGGCGGTCGGCGGCATGGTGTGCGACACGACCTCGACCCGGGACGTGCTGCTGGTCGGAGGCGGCACCGGCATAGCGCCGATGCTCGCCATCGCGCAGGACATGACGCGCTGGAACACCAACCGGCAGGTGGCGGTCTACTACGGCGTACGCACGCCGGGCGACCTTTACGCGCTGCCGCAGTTCGAAGCGCTGCGCGAGCGCGCCCCGTGGTTGAAGGTCGTGCCCTGCGTCTCGCACGACAACGGCTACCAGGGCGAGCGCGGCATGCTGCCCGACGTGCTGGCCCGGCACGGCGCGGACCGGTTCAACTGGAACGAGCACGACTTCTGCGTCTCCGGCTCCGCCGCGATGGTGCGCGCGACGCTGGCCAGGCTCAGCGAACTCGAGGTGCCGGGCAACCGAATACGGTTCGACGCGTTCTCCGAGCAGACCGACATCTTCCTCGGGCAGAAGCGGCAGGAGCGGGCCGCGACGGCGCGCAAGGTGATCTCCTCCGGGGAGAAGCTGCCGCAGCGTCAGACCCCGAGGCCCGGCCCGGGACCGTCCGACGGCGGTTTCGGCAATGTCAGTGGCGGCGGCGACTGGCAGGTCGGCAGGAAGCCGCCGCTCTTCTCTTCGCGGGCGTAGAACTCAGCAGGCCGGCGCGCGACGCGTCACCAGGCGGCACCGGGATGCGCACGGCGGAAGGTCCGCATCCGGCGCAGCAGATCGCCGAGCGCTCCGGTGTGCACCCCCGCGCGGCCGCCGCTCGGCCGGTAGGCGCCGGTCGGCGCCACGCCGAGGGTGGCCTGCGCGAGCACCGCGCCGACCTGCTCGCTCCACTCGCCGTGCAGGACGACCGGATCGGCGGTGACGCCCTCCGATACCAGGGCGCCGATCAGGTCGTCGGCGGCGAACAGCTCGGCGGTGTAAGGCCACAGCTCCGCGACGGCGGCGGACACGCGGTCGTGGCTCTCCTCGTCGCCGTCGCCGAGCCGCACGGTCCACGCGGCCGAGTATTCGAAGTGGTACTCGGCCTGGTGCAGGGCCTTGACGGCGAAGGCGGCCAGGTTCGCGTCGGCGCTGTGGTCGAGCGCGCGGTACAGGACGCGCTGGTACGCCGAGAAGAACAGCAGCCTGACGATCGTGTGGGCGAAGTCGCGGTTCGGCAGTTCGACGATCAAGGCGTTGCGGTACTCGCGGTCGCTGCGCTGATACGCCAGCAGGTCCTCGTCCTGCGCGGTGGACTGGCCGGCCGCGGCGAGCAGGAACCGCGCCTGCCCGCGCAGGTCGTGCGCGATGTTCGCCAGGGCGAGTTCCGCGTCCATGCCCGGCGCGCCCGAGAGGCGCTCGCCGAGCCGGAAGGAGAACAACAGCGCGTCGTCCCCGAGTCTGAGCGCGTACTGCTCGACCGGCTTCGCCACCGGCCGGACGCGCTGCGCGACACCGTTGCGGGACAAGCCGTCCACGTCGCCCACGGTATGCAACTCCCTCGGTCAGCCGGCGCTGGGTGAGTGCCTGCTGAAAGTATCCCCCATCGGCCTCAGCGCGGCTTTTCCTCAGGATTTCACGGCCGCGGCCTTACCGGAAGGGCGCCGCCGCACCCACCGGAGCGCGCCGCGGCCGCGCGCCCCGCGGCCGACGATCGGCCCGCCGCGCCGATGAACCGGTAGGTTGGGCGCGTGACTGGCTATGACGACGACTTGAGACTGGCGCACGTCCTCGCGGATCAGGCCGACTCGGTCACGATGCAGCGGTTCAAGGCGCTGGACCTCAAGGTCGAGACCAAGCCGGACCTCACCCCGGTCAGCGACGCCGACAAGGCCACCGAGGAACTGCTGCGCACCACCCTCGGCCGCTCGCGGCCGCGCGACGCCGTGCTCGGCGAGGAGTACGGCGACACGCCGGGAAACAGCGGGTTCACCCGGCGCCGCTGGGTCATCGACCCGATCGACGGCACGAAGAACTACGTGCGCGGGGTGCCGGTCTGGGCCACGCTGATCGCGCTGATGGAGGGCGCTCAGCCGGTCGTCGGCGTGGTCTCGGCGCCCGCGCTCGGCCGCCGCTGGTGGGCCTCGAAGGGCGGCGGCGCGTACAGCGGCCGGTCGCTGTCCTCGGCGACGCGGCTGGCGGTCTCGAAGGTGCGGCTGCTCGACGACGCGTCGTTCGCCTACTCCTCGGTCGTCTCCTGGGAGGAGGACGGCAAGCTCGACGGCTTCCTCGCGCTCTCCCGCTCCTGCTGGCGTACCAGGGCGTACGGTGATTTCTGGTCGCACATGCTGGTCGCCGAGGGCGCGGTGGATCTGGCCGCCGAGCCCGAGGTGTCGCTGTGGGACATGGCGGCGGTCGCGGTCATCGTCGCCGAGGCGGGCGGGCGGTTCAGCTCCACCGAGGGCGACCCCTCCCCCGCGGCGGGCTCGGCCTGTACATCCAACGGCCTGCTGCACGACTCGTTGCTGGCGTACCTGGGGGACTGACGCGTGATCGGCTGGCTCGTTGACCAACTGCTGAAGCTCGACCCGGGGATCGCCCTCGCCCTGGTCTTCCTGCTGCCGGCGCTCGAGGCCTCGATCTTCCTCGGCTTCGTGCTGCCCGGCGAGACCGCGGTGGTGGTCGGCGGCTTCCTGGCCTACGAGGGCAAGGTCCCGCTGGCCGCGGTGTTCGCGGCCGCGATCGCCGGCGCCATCCTCGGCGACTCGGCCGGATACGAGGTCGGCAAGAAGTGGGGCGACGCGCTGCTGGACAAGGCGCCGAAGCGGTTCGTCAAACCGGCGCACGTCGTGCAGGGCAAGCAGCTGATCAACCGGCTCGGCGGGCGCGCGGTGTTCGCCGGACGCTGGACGGCGGTGCTGCGCGCACTGGTGCCCAGCCTGTGCGGCACGGCGAAGATGCGTTACCGCACCTTCCTGCTGTGGAACGCGATCGGCGGCATCACGTGGGCGACCGCGTTCATTCTCATCGGCTATCTGGCGGGCAACGCGTGGGAGCGCGTCGAGGGCTACGCGAACACCGCCGGCTACGTCCTGTTCGGCGTGATCCTCGTCGCGGGCGTCGGCTTCTCCCTGTGGCACCGGCGCCGGCAGGCCAAGAAGGACGCTGAGACCGAGGCGGCGATGGCCGCCGAGGCGCACGGCGAGCCGGAGCCCGGCCAGCCGCAGCAGCGGATCGGCTGACGCCGCCGCCGCGTTGCTAGACCGACTCCAGCGGCTTGGGTTCGGCCAGTTCGCCGTATCGGGAGAGCGCGAGCGCGCCGCCGACCGCCAGCAGGAAGCCCGCCACGCCGACCGGCGCGAAACCGTGCCGCGTGGTGTCCCCCAGCGCGATGAGGCCGACCAGCGCGGGCACCGCCGTCTCGCCGACCACCAGCGCCGCGGTCGCCGCGGTCACCGATCCGCGTTGCAGCGCGCCGGCGAAGAACACGAACCCGGTCACCGAGGCGATGACCGCCGCGTACGCCGCCGGATCGGTCGCCAGCCGCCCCGGGTCGAGCGACGGGACGACCCGCACCGAGATCCCGAACAGCCCGAACAGGAACCCGGCCAGCCCGCCGAGCACCGCCGGGTGCACCTGCTTGAGGACGTTCGCGACGATGATCGCCGCGGCCACCAGCGCCGCCGACGCCACCAGCAGGCCGTATCTGTGCTCTGTGTCGAAGGCGCCGGTGCCCTCCGGCCCCGAGGCCAGGCCGAGCAGCACCAGCCCGCACACGACCGCCGCCACCGCCGCCTTGTCGCGCCGCTCCAGCGTCGAGCGCAGCAGCAGGACCGAGGCCACCGCGGTGACCGCGAGGTTGGTGTTGACCACCGCCTGCACCGTGAACAGCGTCAGGGTGCGCAGCGCGAACAGGTTGAAGCCGAGGCCGACCGCGTCGAGCGCGGTGCCGGCCAGGAACGGCAGCGAGCCGAGCACCCGGACCAGCAGCCGGTGGTCGATCTGGTCGGCGCGCTCCACCCGCCGCGCCCCGACGGCCTGGAGCACCGAGGCGACCCCGTAGCACAAGGACGCCACCAGCGCGGCCCCGAGGCCCCATCCCACCGGACTCTCCTCCGCCACTGTCGTTGTCTCTAGGCCGGTGTCTCTAGGCCGACTGCCTGAAGATCACCTGAATCGCCTAGCTCTAAGGCACCCTAAGGCGATCGGGGACCGCGACACGCGGGGGCGCGCCTGGCGGATCACTGCCGGGTCAGGAGAGGTGCACGCGGTGCTGTGAGACGGAAGTCACGTGGCGTTCAACACACGTTGGCCGCAAGCTTGAAGGAACTACGCCGTGGAAGGCATGTACGCCCCGAACCGCGGGGACACCAGCCTTACCACCCTCGGGGCGCGTCCGATCAGACTCGCCCCGGCGCCGCCGATCGCTCCTGCCGACGGGAAAGCCGGCGGCGCACCCCTCGACAGCGTCGTGCGAGGGCGCCGTCGAATCCCCGCGACCCCGCGTACAACCGAACACGAACACGTAAGGAGCCACCGGTGCCCACCCTCGCCCAGTCGCCCCGCCCGCGCACCGTCCGCCACGAGACCGCGATCGACCTGCTGGACGGCGAGATCCGCCGCATCACCGAACTGGTTGCCGAGACCGCCGCGAGCGCCCCGGTCCCGCACTGCGACGGCTGGGACCTGCACGCGCTGATCCGGCACGTCGCGCTGATCCACAAGTGGGTACGCACCATGGTCGAACAGCTGACCCCGACGCGGATCCCGCAGCGCGCCATCGACGCCGCGCTGCCGACGGACTGGTCGGCGGTTCCCGCGTGGTTCGCGCGCAACGGCGCGGAACTGGTCGCCGTGCTGCGGGCCGCGGACGCCGACGCGCCGATGTACTCCTGGACCCCGGACAAGCACGTGCGCTTCTGGGTGCGCCGGATGCTGCACGAGACGACGATCCACCGCACCGACGCCGAGCGCGCCGCCGGGGTGGCCAGCCGGATCGAGCCGGCCGTGGCCGTGGACGCGATCGACGAACTGCTGGAGAACCTGCCGTACGCCGACTTCTTCCGGCCGCAGGTGCGCGACCTGCGCGGCGACGGCGAGACGATCCACCTGCACGCCACCGACCTGGACGGCTCCGGCCTGCCCGGCGAGTGGCTGATCACCCTGGAGCCTGAGGGCTTCCGCTGGTCGCACGCCCACGTCAAGGGCGCGGCCGCGGTGCGCGGCCGCGCGGCCGACCTGGCGCTGTTCATGTACGGACGGCGCAAGGCCGGCGACCCGGCGCTGGACCTGCTCGGCGACAGCGCGCTGCTCGCACACTGGTCCGCGAACTCAGCCTTCTAATACTCCCGGATACTCCGGGCGGACGTGGGAGGTCCGGCGGGCGGCCGAGGTGCGCACTCTCGGCCGCCCGCCATCGTTTCCCGGCGCGTTGCCCCTATGCTGACTTCACGGGTCGAACGACCCGTGACACGGCCGACACGGCCAGTCAGGCACGCGACCTTGGAATGGGGGTCCGGGTGGCGAATCCGGCGCAAACGACCACAGCCGACACGACCGCGACCGGGAACGAGACGGCGCCTCCGGCGCCGGCCGGCTTCGGCTGGCCGATCGAGCAGTTCACCCTCGACAACGGGCTGCGCATCGTCGTGGCCCCGGACCGCACCACGCCGATCGTCGCGGTGAACCTCTGGTACAACGTCGGATCCCGGCACGAGCCACCCGGCAAGCACGGCTTCGCACACCTCTTCGAGCACCTGATGTTCGAGGGCTCGGCGCAGGTCGGCAAGGGCGAGCACTTCGGCGTGCTCCAGGCGGTCGGCGGCGCCGCGATCAACGCGACGACCAGTTCGGACCGGACCAACTACTTCCAGACCGTGCCCTCCGCCGCGCTGGCCACCGCGCTGTGGCTCGAGGCCGACCGGATGGGCGCGCTGGCGCTGACCCAGGAGACCCTCGACAACCAGCGCGAGGTGGTCAAGAACGAGCGGCGGCAGCGTTATGACAACGTGCCGTACGGCCGCTGGTACGAGATGATCGGCGAGCTGGCGTACCCCGAAGGGCATCCGTACCACCACTCGACGATCGGCTCGATGGCGGAGCTCGACAGCGCGCAGCTGTCCGACTTCGCCTCCTTCTACGAGTCCTACTACTCCCCGGACAACGCGGTGCTGACGGTGGTCGGCGACACGACGGCCGAGGAGGTGCGCGAGCTGGCGGGGCGGTACTTCGGCGCGCTCACCTCCCGCCCGCGCCCGCAGCTGCCCGAGGTCGAGACGCTGCCGGCCGCGTTCGACGCGCCGCAGCGGCTCGAGCTGTCCGAGCCGGTGCCGCTGCCGCGGGTGTTCTTCGCGTTCCGCTCCAGCCGGTTCGCCGAGCCGGGGGCCGCCGCCGAGGAGGTGCTCAGCGTGGTGCTCGGCCGCGGCCGCGGCAGCCGCCTGTTTCGCGAACTGGTCACGAACCGGCGGCTCGCGCAGGCCGAGAGCGGCTACCTCGGCTCCTGGCAGCGCGCCTGGCACGCCTCGATGATCACCGGGATGGCCACCCCGCGCTCGGGCGTGGACCCGGCAGAGCTGGAGGCGGCCTTCTTCGAGGTCTGCGAGCAGGTCGCCACCGACGGCGTGGCCGAGGACGAACTCGGCCGGGCCCGCTCGGTGCTGACCGCGGACTGGTCGCGGGAGCTGGCCACCGTCGGCTCGCGGGCCGACCAGCTGGGCAAGCACGCGACCCTGTTCGGCGACGCGGGCCGGATCGCCGACCGGCTGCCCGAGCTGCTCGCGGTGACCGCTGACGAGGTGCAGCGGGCGGCGGCGCGGGTGTTCGCCCCGGACAACAGGATCACGCTCGCCTACCACCCGGCCGACGCCGACGGCCACCCCGAAGCGACTGAGAAGGCGGAGAGCTGAGCGCCATGGCCGACACTTCACTCGCCCCCCGCCCCGAGACGGTCCTGCCGCGGCCGTACGTCTTCCCCGAAGTGCGCACCACCGCCGTCGGCGCTGGCCGCATCCTGGCCGCGCACCTGCCGGGCCAGCCGATCGCCTGGCTCTCCGTGCTGCTCGACGGCGGCGCGCTGCGCGAGCCCGACGGTCTCGACGGCCTCGCCCGAGCGACCGCGGGCCTGCTCGACGAGGGTACGGTCAAGCGCACCGCGGACGAGTTCGGCACCGCGGTGGAGAGCCTCGGCGGCAGCTGGTCGGTGGACACCGGCTGGGAGACCGTGCGCCTGTCGCTCGACCTGCCGATCCGCGAGGCGGCGGCCGGCGCCGACCTGCTGGCCGAGGCGCTGCGCACCCCCGCGTTCACCGACGCGGACGTCGAGCGGTTCCTGACCGACCTGGTCGCGGCCAAGCGCGAGGCCTTCGCGCGTCCCGGGCCGCGCGCGCAGGCGGCGCTGCGCGGCGCGCTCTACGGCACCGAGGAGCGCTTCGGCCGGCTGGCCGGCGGCGACCCGGAGACCGTGGCGCGCCTCGACGCCGAGGCGGTGCGTGCCTTCCACGCCACCTGGCTGCGGCACGCCGGCACGCTGCTGATCGCGGGCGATCTGGACCGCCTCGACCTCGAGGCGCTGGGCCGCACGGTGCTCGGCGACTTCCCGGCGGCGCCGCGGTCCGAACGGCCGGACCCGGTGCCGCTGAGCGCGCCGAAGCGGCTGACCGTCGCCGACCGCCCCGGCGCGGTGCAGTCCACGCTGCGGATCGGGCACCCGACGCCGACCCGCTCGCGGGCGGTCGAGCAGGGCATCGACGTGGTGGCGCTGCGGCTCGGCTCGACCATACTCGGCGGCTCGTTCACCTCGCGGCTCAACCACGAGCTGCGCGAGGTGAAGGGCTACACCTACGGCGCGCACGCCGGTTTCGACTTCAGCCGGCCGCTTGGGCTGTTCTCCTTCTCGGCCGAGGTGCGCACGGACGCGACCGCGGCCGCGGTGGCGGACACGCTGCGCGTCATCGGCGAGTACCTGGACGGCGGCGCGACCCAGGCGGAGCTGGACAAGACCCGCGCATACCTCGCCGGAGCCACCCCGATCGGCCTACAGACCGCGGGCGCGGTCGGCTCGCGTCTGGTCGAGATGGTGCGGCACGGCCTGCCGGAGGACTACGTCACCGTCGAGCACGCGCGGCTGCTGGAAGTCGGCCTTGACGAGATCAACGCGGCCGTGCGCGCGGCGCTGCGCCCCGCGGACCTCGTCGTCGCGGTGGAGGGCGACGACGCGGCCGTCGGCGCGGACCTGGCGAAGCTCGGGCTCTGAGACCGCCCAGAGCCCGCTCGACGTTTGAGGCAGGCTCTCAGCCCTCGTCGATGTCGGCCAGGGTGTCGAGGTAGTGGCTGACCGCGGCCACGGCCACGGCGCCCTGGCCGATCGCCGAGCTGATCCGCTTGACGGTGCCCGCGCGCACGTCGCCGGCCGCGAACACGCCGGGCACCGAGGTCTCGGTCAGCAGCGGCGGCCGGTCGAGCGGCCACGCGGTCGGCACCAGCTCTGGCCGCAGCGTCATCTCGCTGTCGGTGAGTACGAAGCCGAACTCGTCGCGCGCCACGATGTCGCGCACCCAGTCGGAGAACGGGACCATCCCGATCAGCACGTACAGCGCGCTGGCCGACACCGGGTCGGTGCCGCCGGTCGCGGCGTCGAGCAGCACGACCTTCTCGAGCCTGCCGTAGCCGCGCACCTCGCCGACCTGGGTGCCGCAGCGCACGGTCACCCGCGGGTGCCGCTGGACCGCCTGCGCGAACCGCTCGGACAGCGCCGCGAGGCTCAGGCTCGGCTCGCCGACCACCATGGTCACCGAGCGCGCGTGCTCGGCGAACCGGAGCACCGTCACGGCCGCGGCGTCGCCGGAGCCGACCACGACCACGTCCTCGCCCGCGGCGTCCTTCGCGTCGGCGGCCGACGCGCCGTAGTAGACGCCGGCGTTGACCAGTTCCTCCGCGCCCGGCGCGTCCAGGCGGCGCCAGGTCATGCCGGTCGCGATCAGCACCGCGCGGCCGATCAGGGCCTGGCCGCCGTCCAGCACCACCCGGTGCGCCCCGAGCCGCGGCAGCAGGGTGGTGGCCACCTTCGCGCTGCACCACTCGACGCCGAGCCGCTTGGCCTGTGCCAGCGCCCGGTGCGCGAAGTCCGCGCCGCTCAGGCCCGCCGGGAAGCCCAGGTAGTTGTCCACGCGCGTGGTGACACCGGCCTGGCCGCCGGGGCAGTCGTCCTCGACCACGACCACCGACATCCCCTCGCAGGCCCCGTTCACCGCCGCGGCCAGCCCCGCCGGCCCGCCGCCGACCACGACCAGGTCGTAGCGGTCCCGCGAGGCCTCCTGGGTCAGGCCGAGGGTCGAGGCCAGCTCGGCGACCGTCGGGTCGTAGAGCGCGCGCCCGTCGTCGAAGAGCACCGTGGTCGGCGCGGGGTTCGGCAGGTTCAGGTCGCGGGCCAGCGAGTGCGCCTCCGGGTCGCAGGACAGGTCGTACCAGGTGAACGGCACCAGGCTGCGCGCCAGATAGTCCTTGACCAGGTAGGAGTTCGCCGCGAACCGGTGGCCGAGCACGGTGACGCCGATCTGCGCCGCCGAGTCCTGGGCGAACCACTCGGTCAGCAGGTCGTCCACGACCGGCAGCAGCCGGTCCTCCATCGGCTCGGCGGGCAGCACCAGATAGCGGTCCACCTGGGACTGGTTGATCGCCTGGAGCGCCGCGTCGGCCTGGTCCATCGTGGTGAGCAGCACGCGGCGGGTGGCCGGCGAGGCGATGCCGATGTGCCCGAACAGCTCGACGCCGGAGCCGTCAGGCAGCCGGTGCGCGCAGATCGCCAGGGCGACCGCGCAGCCCTCGCCGGTCAGGTGGGTCAGCACGTCCGAGGCCTCGCGCACCCCGCCCGCGCCGATCACCCGGCACGAGCCGCCCAGGTGCCGGCGCAGCTGCTCGACCAGCTCGTCGCGCTGCAACGGATCCGGGCTGACCAGCAGCACCGCGGCGGTACGCGCGTTCTCGGCCATGGGTGCCAGCCTTCCTTGAACCGCTCGCTGAGCTTCCTGAACACTGGATGAACCTGGGCCGAAACTAACGCTGCCGTACGGCCGCCGCGCCCTGAGTGAAGCCAACGGGCGACACGTGTGCGAAGCGGGCCGGGGTGGGCACCATCCCAGTACACCCGCATACCGCTCACGTCGGCGCGTCATGAAGGGGTACCGATGAGCGTCCTCGGCCTGCGTTTCGAGGCCCTGCACCTCGAGTCCTTACGGTTCGAATCCTTACGGTTCGAAGCGCTGTCCGACGGGGCGGCCACCGGCCTGATCATCGCGGTCGGCGCGGGCGGCTCCTTAGCCCTGGTGCTTCTGCTCACCCTGATCACCTCGCGCCGCTCCGAGCGCAGGAGCAGCCGCCAGCGCGAGATGGCCACGGTCGGCGGAGGCAAGGGGCAGGACGCGTATCCGGCGCAGCCGTACAGCCCGGACGAGCCGCACAGCCACCGCCCTTACTCGCGGCCGTACCGGATTCCCCGTCAGGACGCCGGGCGCGCCTCGACGAACGGCTCGCGGCCCGCGGAGTCGAGCGGGACCGGTACGCCGATGGCACCCTGGCCGCCGAAGAACGACGAGGACGGCGCGGCCGGTTGAGACACGCCTTGAGACGAGTGAGGCGCCGTCAGGCCTCGGCGAGCGCGCTGAGGGTCTCCGTGTTGTGCGGTACCAGCAGCACGTCGTCCACGCCTACCGCGCGGTACTCGGCCAGAGCCGCGCGCACCGCCGCGACCGAACCGACGGCGGCCACCGAGTCGAGCATCTCCGGCGGCGCGGCGGCGACCACCGAGCGCATGTGCGCGCCCGAGCGGGCCAGCCGGACGACCTCGCCGAACCCGGCCTCGGTGAACATCCCGGCGAACCCGGCAGCGCGCACGTACGGCATCAGAGCACGCAGCAGATCCCGGCGCGTGCCCTCGTCCGGATCGACGGCCGCGGGCACCCAGACGGCCAGGCGCGGCGCGGCGCGGCCCGCGCGCTCGGCGGCGAGCTGGATCCGGCCGCGCAGCCGGGCGAGGTGTTCGACCGTGCCTATCGGGACGACGAGGCGGTCCGCGCGCGCCACGGCCACCTCGGTCAGTTCCACGCCGAAGGCCAGCACGCTCAACTCGGCGTTGGACGGCGGCAGCGCGCAGACAAAGCCCCGCGTGCGTACCAGCGCGCCGGTGAAGTCAACCGGCTGCCCGGCCAGCAGTCCGCTGTCGCGGCGTGGACCGCGCAATACAGCGGCCGACTCGGCGACGACGGTCGCGGGCACGCCGCGTGCCCGGCCGTGCCACTCCTCGACGACGGCCGACGTGGAAGCGGCGAGGACGATACCGATCGAGCGGCCGGTTAATGCGGCGACAGATGCCGCGCCCCGCGCTACGGTAACCGGGTCGCGCACGCCTGCCGGAAGCGGCCCAAGGCAGAGCGCAGCCGGACCGTGTCCCATCGCCGCGCCCAAGGCGAAGACGTCGTGTCCGGTCGCCTCGCCGAGCATGACCTCGCGGAAGCCGAGCTTGTCGGCCAGCCGGGCGAACTGCTCCGCCTCGACCGGATCGCCGTCCGCGCGCGCACCGACCAGCACGCCGAGGTCGGCCGGAGTCGGCGGTGGCGCCGCAGGCCGTTCGGCGATACGCGGCGTACGGGCACGCTGCACCGCCGCGGGGCTGACGACCGCCGGACCGGAGGCCGCGCCGCGCCGCGCCGATTCCTGCGGGGCGCCGCTCACCGAACCGCCGTCCTCCCCTGCTCCCCTGTCGATGTCAACGTTGTCGTTGGTCGGCGCGTCGGAACCGGTGGGCGTCGGCGCGCGGTGATCCAGTCGTTGTCGAAACCGTAGCGGCTCGACCGGCCGCGACGGAAGGTCGCCGCCTCTTGTCGGCTCGTGCGCGCCAGGTCGGATAGGTTTGTCGGGGTTGCGCGCGCCGGGTGCGCGCAACCGCGGCCACCTGTGGCGACGACGCGGACACGAGGAGTTCCAGCCAGTGCGTATCACCTCCATCGGCCATGCCGGACTGCTGCTGGAGACGGCGGCCGGCCGGATCGTCTGCGACCCCTGGTTCACCCCGGCCTACTTCGGCTCCTGGGTGCCGTCCCCGGACAACACCGGCATCGATCCCGAGGTAGTCGGCTCGGCCGACTACCTTTACGTCTCGCACCTGCACCGGGACCACTTCGACCCGGACTGGCTTGCCCGGCACATGTCGAAGGACGCCACCGTCCTGCTGCCGGACTTCCCGGTCCCCGATCTGCGCGACGCGCTTGAGGGCCTCGGCTTCAAGCGCTTCGTGCAGACCCGCAACAACGAGGCGGTCGAGGTGGACGGCCTGCGCGTACTGATCAACGCGCTGGTCTCGCCGACCGACGGGCCGCTCGGCGACTCGGGCCTGGCCGTGGACGACGGCAGCGTGCGCGTCTACAACCAGAACGACTCGCGGCCGGTCGAGGCCGGGCCGATCGAGGAGTTCGGCCCGCTGCACGGCCACTTCCTCCAGTACTCCGGGGCGATCTGGTACCCGATGGTCTACGACTTCCCGGAGCGGATGAAGGACACCGTCGGCCGGCGCAAGCGGCGCAACGGCATGGCCCGCGCGCTCAAGTACATCGAGCAGTATCACGCGGCGCACGTCTTCCCGTTCGCCGGGCCGCCCTGTTTCCTGGACGACGACCTGTTCCACCTCAACGACGTGGACCGGGACGAGGCGAACGTGTTCCCGGACCAGTTCGTGTTCCTGGAGTACCTCGCGCAGCAGGGCCGGGACAACGCGCACCTGCTGCTGACCGGGACGAGCGTGGAGCTGTCGGCGGACGGCGGCTGCGAGGTGCGGCAGATCCCTGACGAGGAGGTCGCGCGGATCAGGGACGACCGGCGCGCGTATCTACTCTCGTACAAGGAGAAGGTACAGCCGCAGATCGACCAGATCCTCAGGGCTCTGCCGAAGGACCGCTCGGACCTGGTCGGGCAGCTCAAGGAGTGGGTGCAGCCGCTGATGGAGACGGCCGACTACACCTGCGCGGGGCTCAACGGCCGGATCCTGCTCGAGGTCGCCGGCAGCGACGGTGACGGCGACGAGTCGATCGTCTTCGACTTCCTGGACCGGCGGATCGACGCCTACGCGGGCGAGGAGTGCCGCTACCGGTTCCGGGCCGCCCGGCCGCTGATCGAGGAGCTGGTGCGCACCCGCGCGCAGGACTGGGTGAACGAGCTCTTCCTCTCCTGCCGCTTCGAGGCCTCGCGTAAGGGCCCGTACAACGAGTACATCTACACGTTCTTCAAGTCGCTGTCCGTCGAGCGGATGACTTACGTCGAGGGCTACTACGCCGAATCCTCGGGTGTGGAGGACTACGCGCGGGTGGACGACTACGTCGTGCAGCGCCACTGCCCGCACCTGAAGGCCGACCTGGTGCGGTTCGGCACGGTGAGCGACGGGGTGCTGACCTGTCAGCTGCACGGCTGGGAATTCGAGCTGGCCACCGGCCGCTGCCTGACCAGCGACGATCGCAAGCTGCTGAGTCGTCCGGTGCGCACCGGCGACACGCCGGACGCCGCGCAGGACGCCGCGTTCCCGGAGATCACGACGCCGACGCTGCATTGACGCTGCACGTCGCTGCATTACTGCTGGCGCACCGGTTCAGGACTTCCAAAACCCGCTGAAATTCCCTCAGTTCCGGTCGCACAGTCCTCTAACGCTGTGTCATCCTGACAACACGTCGTCATCTCGCCATACGGATGGCGACGCGCCACGGGGCGGGGCGATGAAAGAGCGTTGACAGGGGAGGTCAAGTTGGCGGCGGCCGAATCAACCGCGAGCGGCGACGGCAGCGAGCTGTTTCCGGAACAGCCCGAGGCGCCGCGGCTTCCCCCGCCGGCGCAACGGCGCCGCTCCGTGCGGATGCGCGAGGTGTGGCTGCGCCGGCCGAACATGTTCGCGTTCCTGATCCTCGGCTCGTTGATCCTGATCCTCGGCGTGTCCGCGTGGACGGCCGGCTACGGCACCGGCTTCTGGCCCAACTTCCTGCTCAACTCGTCCGGCGACCTCATCGGCGGCATGGTCGTGTTCTTCCTCATCGAGCCGATCGTGCGGCAGGCCACCGCGCTCCAGCGCATCCGCCAGCATCCGCGGCTCGACTACGGCTGGTTCCTGCGCCGGGTCGGCGAGGCGCGCAGCCAGGTCAGGATCCTGGACACCTTCTCCGGGCTCTTCGACGCGGACCGGGACGGCGCGATCAGGGCGCTGCGGGACGCCGCGCGGCACGGCGTGGACATCAGAGTCCTGCTGATGAGCCCGAACACCGACGCCTCGGCGCTGCGCGAGTTCCAGCTGCGCCAGAACAAGCCGGGGCTGTGGATCAACGACAAGATCCAGGCGAACATCGCCGACTTGCGGATGCTGGACGCGGCGATCCTGGCGATGGGCAACGGCCGGCCGCACGGCCGCCTCGAGCTGCGCCTCTACACCGTGGCCGCGCCGTTCAGCCTCTACGGCTGGGACGAGCGGGCGCTGTTCGCCTTCCTGCCGCCGCACGCCTACTCCGACCAGTCAACCCAGCTGGAGATCACCGACCAGTCACAGCTCGGCCGGGAGGCCCTCGACCAGTTCGAGGCCATCTGGCAGGACGCCGCGCCGATCCCGCAGCTGCTGCCGGTACAGGTGGTGGACGAGCAGGCCACCCGGGACCTGCTGGTGCGCTTCGTACACGCGGACAACGCCACCTACCTGGTCTCCAAGCGCATCGACGCGGCGATCCGGGCCAACCCGGCGCTCCAGATCCGCTTCGGCAACCAGGACGCCTCGTTCCAGCCGGAGGTGGTCCCGGCGGACGACCCTGCGCAGCGGCAGCTCGGCCAGGAGTTCTACGCCAAGTACGCCCGCCGCCCGGACGCCCTGTTCTACCTGCTGCGCGCGCGGACCGACGACTCGGCGCCGACCGACCGGCCGCGCGAGTACGAGACGCTGCCGACCAGGACCCTGATGGACCTGATCGAGGAGTCGCAGCACACGATCAGGATCATGGACACCAGCTCCACCCTGATGGCCGAGGGGGGCACCCAGTTCACCCGCGCGGTGGAGCAGGCGATGGCGCGCGGGGTGCGCGTGCACGTCCTGCTGCTGGCGCCGACCACGCAGGCGGCGCAGGACCGTGCCGCGGAGATCCAGGACCCGGCCTTCGACCGGAAGATCGAGGAGAACATCAGGGAGCTGCGGCGGCTGGCGCGCAAGATGACCATGGACGGGGTGAGCGGCGACCGCCTCGAGGTACGCCTCTACGACCGGCTGCCGGAGTGCAGCGTGCACCAGGTGGACGACCGGCTCGTGGTCGCCTTCCTGCCCTACCAGCGGCGCACCTCGCGGGTGCAGCACCTGGAGGTCGGGCCGGACGCCTCGCTCGGCAAGTTCGCCGCGCTCCAGTTCGCGACCACCTGGGACACCGCCCGGCTGCTCGACGGCATGCGCTACGCGGACCTGACCACCGAGTCGGACACCAAGCACCTGCTGCTGCGGATCTGGGACGCGCAGCGCACCGACACACAGCGTGCCCGCTACCTGGCCTCCAACCGGATCGAGGGCATCCTCGCCGCGGCCGTCACCGCCCGCGGCGGCCACGCCCGCGCCCCGGAGCTGCGCATGGCGGTCGAGGACCGGCCCGGCGAGCAGTTCACCCTCTCCGAGCCGATGCCGCTCGGGTCGTCGGAGGGGCAGGCCGCGGCCGCGGCCTTCGCCGGGATCTTCGGCGTCGAGCCGGACGCGCCGATCCGCCGGCTCGACCCGGTCGGCGGGCGGGAGACGCCGATGGTGCCGAGGCCCGCCATGGCGCAGGACGACGCGGCGGACGCGGCCGCGGCACCGGCTTAGTGGCGCCGGCGTAGGATCACGGCCCAACCGTCCCGATCGACGAGCTCTGCGTCCGCGTCAGCGCACTGACGGTCGCTCACGCGGCCATCGCGCGCTCGACGGCGTCCAGCACCCGGTCCGCGCTCGGCAGGTGCCAGTGCTCGAGCTTCGGCGGCGGGTACGGGATGTCCAGGCCGGTGACCCGCAGGACCGGGGACTCCAGCCGGTAGAAGCACTTCTCGCTCACCCGGGCCGCCACCTCGGCGCCGAAGCCGGCGAAGCCGGCGGCCTCGTGCACCACGATCGCCCGGCCGGTGCGCCCGACGCTGGCGGTCACCGCCGCCTCGTCGAACGGGACCAGGCTGCGCAGGTCGAGCACCTCGAGTTCGTATCCGTACTCGGCGCGGGCCCGCTCGGCGGCGTCCAGGGCGACCGGGACGCTCTGGCCGTAGGCGATCAGCGTCAGGTCACGGCCCGGGCGGCGGACCGCCGCGGCTCCGATCGGGCCGGTGGTCACCGGCAGGGCGAGTTCGGCCTTCGACCAGTACAGCCGCTTGGGCTCGAAGAAGACGACCGGGTCCGGGGACGCGATCGCGCTGCGCAGCAGCCAGTAGGCGTCCTCGACGGTCGCCGGGGTCACCACGTGCACGCCGGGCGTGTGCGCGGCGTATGCCTCGGAGGAGTCGCTGTGGTGCTCGACGCCGCCGATGCCGCCGCCGTAGGGCACGCGGATCACGACCGGCATCGGCAGCGCGCCGCGGGTGCGGTTGCGCATCTTCGCGAGGTGGCTGACCAGTTGCTCGAAGGCGGGATAGGCGAACGCGTCGAACTGCATCTCGACCACCGGCCGGTAGCCGTACATGGCCATGCCGATCGCGGTGCCGAGGATCGAGGCTTCGGCCAGCGGGGCGTCGAAGCAGCGCTTCTCGCCGAACCGGGCGGCCAGGCCGTCGGTGACCCGGAACACGCCGCCGAGGTCGCCGACGTCCTCGCCGAAGACGACGACGTGCTCGTCGGCCGCCATCGCGTCGGCCAGCGCCTGATTGAGCGCCTTGGCGAAGGTGACCTTGGCCGGCGCCTTGACCGGCGCCGCCGCGCGGGTCGCAGACGTCGAAGAGCCACTGTGCGTAGCGACCGCCATCACCGCTCCCCCGCCTCGTACGCGCCGGCGTCGTCCTCCGCCTCGATCTCCGCCTCGACCATGGCGCGCTGGGCGCGCAGCTGCGGGGTCGGCGCCGCGAATACGTGGTCGAACATGTCGGCCGGATCGACCGCGGGCTCGCCGGCCAGCCGCCCGCGCATCGCCTCGGCGTACCTGGCCCCCTCGGCGCCGATCGCGGCGTCGAGGCCCTCGTCGAGCCCGCCGACGGCGGTCAGGTAGCGGGCGAGCCGGTCCACCGGGTCGCGGGCGAGCCAGAGCTCGACCTCGCCCGGGTCGCGGTAGCGCGTGGCGTCGTCGGCGTTGGTGTGCGGCTGGATCCGGTAGGTGACCGCCTCGATCAGGGTCGGGCCGCCGCCCTCGCGGGCCCGCTCGACCGCCTGGCCGAGCACGTGCAGCAGGCCGATCACGTCGTTGCCGTCGGCGCGCACGCCGGGCATGCCGTAGCCGACCGCCCGGCTCGCCAGCGAGGCCGCGCGGGTCTGCTTGCGCAGCGGCACCGAGATCGCGTACTGGTTGTTCTGCACCAGAAAGACCACAGGGGCTTGATACACCGCGGCGCTGTTGCAGGCCTCGTGGAAGTCGCCCTCGCTGGTCGCGCCGTCGCCGAGCAGGCACAGCGCGACGACCGGGTCGCCGGCCAGCCGCGCGGCCAGCGCCAGCCCGACCGCGTGCGGCGCCTGGGTGGCCAGCGGCGTGCACTGCGGGGCGGTACGCCAGCGCCTCGGGTCGTAGCCGCAATGCCAGGCGCCGCGCAGCAGGGTCAGCGCCTCGACCGGGTCTATGCCGCGCACGGCGAGCGCGGCGGTGTCCCGGTAGGTCGGAAAGAGCCAGTCCTGCGGGCTCAGGCACAGAGCCGCAGCGACCTGGCACGCCTCCTGCCCGCGCGAGGAGGGGTAAACGGCGAGGTGGCCCTGCATCACCAGGGAGGTCGCCTCGGTATCAAAGGCGCGGGCGAGACGCAGCGCGCGGTAGACGGCCAGCAGGCGATCGGGGCGCAGCAGGCCGGGATCCGGGCGCAGCCCGCCCTCGGCCGGCGCGCCGTGCTCGTCCAGATAGCGCAGCGGATCGGTGTCCCAGTACGAGGCGACGGAAGCGGGGTTGCCGCGGGTCGCCGCGATCGGGAGGTCGAGCAGCGTCATGGGTTCTCCACGTAGCCGGCACGATGACCAACCGAACCTTCGGTCGGTTGGCTGCTTCGTCCCCAGTCTGCGCGCGGGAGGCAGCCGTGTCCACACTGTGGGATTAAGAGGGTGCGCGGATTGGTGGCCCGGCGGCCAGTTCTGAGCGATCAGGCGACCAGGTGCGTGCGCGCAGCCCGCTGGCCAGGACGATGCCGAGGTTCAACTCCTCGTCAGGCGGCCGGGTGCGCGTGCGCAGTCCATTGCCCAGGGCGATGCCGAGATCGGCTCCTCGTCAGGCGGCCGAGTACGCGCGCAGCCCGCTGGCCAGGGCGATACCGAGATCGACTCCTCCTCACGCGGCCGGGTGCGCACGCAGACCGTCGAAGACGAGCCCGGCGACGGCGTCCGCCAGCGCGGCGGCCTCGGCGTTCTGGTCGGCCTCGTGCGGGCGGTACCACTCGGAGACCGAGTTGACCAGGCCGAAGATCAGCCGCGAGGTGAGCCGCGGATCGAGGCCGGCGCGCAGGTCGCCGTCGGCGATGGCGGCGGCGACCAGTTCGGCGACCCGGTGGTCGAATTCACGGCGCCGCTCCAGCGCCTCCCGCTCGGTGGCGGTGTTGCCGCGCACCCGCAGCAGCAGCGTCACGTGCGGCAGGTTCTCGACCAGTTCGAGGCAGGTGCGCCGCACCACGTACTCCAGCCGGGCGACTGCGCGGCCCTCGCCGGCGCCGGGCTCGTCGAGGACCGCGAACAGCCCGTCGAGTGCCCGGGTCACCGACAGCCTCAGCAGTTCCTCCTTGCCGACGACGTGGTGGTATATCGACGACTTGGTGATTCCTGCGGCCCGCGCGAGGTCCTCCATCGAGGTGCCGTCGTAGCCGCGCACGATGAAGACCTCGACCGCGACGGACAGCAGCGACTCGACGGTGTGGCTGTCCCGGCGAGCCGGCTGGGACGGTGTCCTCTGGTCCTGGGCAGCCCGAGGCTGCGCCGCCCGAGCCTGGCTCGCCTGGTCCTGAGTCACTTGGTCCTGTGTCACCCTACGAGACTACCGAACGTTCGGTTACGCTGAAGCCGGAGAACCCGGCAATCATCACAAGGAGCCGCCATGTCAGGCAACGCCGCCGAACTGGTCGCCCGTCACCGTCCCGCGCTCGACGCCGCGCTCGCGGCGATTCGCACCCGCGAGTTCTTCAACCACTTCCCCGAGCAGGTCAAGGCCTATCCGAAGGAGGACGCCGCCGAGGGCAAGGCGCGGTTCGAGGCGCTGCTCGGCACGCGCCTCGACCTGGAGCAGCCGGGCACCGACGGCGAGGTCGGCGGCGAGCGCTCACCGTACGGGTTCGATCTCGGCGTGACCTACCCGCACGCCGACATCGACACACTGTTGCCCGCCATGGCCGCCGGCCTAACCGCCTGGCGCGACGCCGGACCGGAAGTGCGGGCGGCCGTGTGCATCGAGATCCTCACCGAGCTCAACAAGCAGTCATTCGAGCTCGCATATGCCGCGATGCACACCACCGGGCAGGCGTTCGGCATGGCGTTCCAGGCCGCCGGATCGCATGCGCAGGATCGCGGACTCGAAGCGGTAGCATACGGATACGCCGCCATGAACACCCACGTGTCGCAGGCGATCTGGGAGAAGCCGCAGGGGTCGCGCCCGCCGATCCGGCTGGCGAAGAAGTGGGTCGCGGTGCCGCGCGGAATCAGCCTGATGGTCGGTTGCAGCACCTACCCGACCTGGAACGGCTACCCCGGCATGTTCGCCTCGCTGGTGACCGGGAACGCCGTGCTCGTCAAGCCGCACCCGAACACGGTCCTGCCGCTGGCGATGTCGGTGGCCACCGCGCGCCGGGTGCTGGCCGAGGCCGGCTTCGACCCGAACCTGGTGGCGCTGGCCGCCGACGCCCCGGACGAGGGGCTGGCCAAGACGCTGGCGCTGCGCCCCGAGGTGCGGATCATCGACTTCACCGGCTCGAACGAGTTCGGCGAGTGGCTGGAGCGCAACGCCGCGCAGGCTCAGGTCTTCACCGAGAAGGCCGGGGTCAACACGATCATCGTGGACTCCTTCGACGAGGAGCAGTACCCCGCCGCGCTCGACCACCTGGCCTTCGCCCTCTCGCTGTACACCGGCCAGATGTGCACCGCGCCGCAGAACATGCTGGTGCCGCGGGACGGGATCCGCGTCGGCGACCGGGTCAAGTCCTTCGACGAGTTCGGCGCGGACCTGGCCGCGGCGGTGGACCGGCTGCTCGGCGACGACGCGCGGGCGTGCGCGATCCTCGGCGCCGTGGTGAACCCGTTCATCGTGGAGCGGCTGGCCAGGGCCGAGGGTGTCGGCAAGACGGTGCTGGCCTCGCGCGCGGTCAAGCACCCGGAGTTCCCGGAGGCGACGGTGCGCACGCCGCTGATCGCGGCCGTGGACGCGGCGGACACCGCCGTCTACGAGCACGAATGGTTCGGTCCGATCTCGTTCGTCGTGGCCACCGACGGGACGGCGCACTCGATCGAGCTGTACGAGCGCACGGTGCGCGAGCACGGCGCACTGACCGCGGCGGTGTACTCGACCGACGAGGCGGTTGTCGCGGCGGCCGAGGAGGCGACCTGGAACGCCGGCGCGAGCCTGTCGATCAACCTGACCGGCGGGGTCTACATGAACCAGTCCTCCGGCTTCTCCGACTACCACGCCACCGGGCTGAACCCGGCGGCCAACGCGACCTTCACCGACCACGACTTCGTGGCGTCACGGTTCCGTTTCGTCCAGTCGCGCCGACCCGCGTAACGCGTAACGCGGGCCCTTAGCGGGCCGTGGAATGCCTGGTGCGTCGGCGCGGCAGCCGCCAGGTCGGCGCGCGTAACGCGTTACGAGCGCCCTCAGCGGGCCGCGAAATCCCGGGGCGTCGGCTCGGCAGCCGTCGGGTCGGCGCGCGCGGCACGTAACGCGCGCCGTGAGCGCGCCGCCGCGTCCCGGTCCGTCGGCTGCCGGATTCGGCCTCGTGTCGCGCACCCTTAAGGCGCCCTGAGAAGGGGTCTGCCGTGCGGTTCCCGCTCTTCGGAGCCGGTGCCGACACGGCAGACCCCTTATTTACTTTCCCGCCGCGTCCGGTAACGGAGAAGTAACGTTCGCGGGCGGCCTCTTCCGGGGGGTTGTGAGAGCGCTCTCAAGGCGGTACGTTTCCGGCAACCCCCAGGGGTAAGCGCTTACGCAAGCGCTTACCCGGGAGGTTCGTACGCTTTAGATCGTTTTTGTCCCGGCGCTGCCGCACTCAGCGCCGTAACCCTGCGCGCCGGGGTCCGCACTACCCCGGCGCGCAGGGTTCTCTCTGCAAGCTGCACCATCCGTAACAAGCAGCGGCGTTCCCGTCGTGCAATGACGCGTCTCGAGGGGAGGGAAATCGTGGTGCCCGAAGACTCCGTCGCGCAGCACCCCGCCCTCCTGCCGAACGCCGAGAACGTGTTCCAGGACGCCGACGCCGCGTTCCAGAACGGCGACGGCCGCAAGGGCTCGGCCCCGCTGACGATCTACGACGTGGCGCGCCGGGCCGGAGTCTCGATCGCCTCGGTCTCCCGGGTCCTCAACGGCCACGCGACGCCCCGCCCGGAGACCCGCGACCGGGTGCTGCGGGCGGTGGCCGAACTCGGCTTCGTCCCGGACGGCGCCGCGCGCGCCCTGTCCAGCCGGCTCAAGGAGATCATCGCGGTGGTCTACCGGCGCGCCCCGCTCGGGCCGCCGCAGGACCCGGTGTTCGAGGACGAGGCGGAGAACCTGGCGTTCGTGGACGTCATCAACCGCGGCGTGCAGATCGCCGCCCAGCACCGCGGCTTCGACCTGCTGCTCAGCTCGGTGGACGTGGACGACCACGCCCCCGGCGCGCGGATCGCCAACCTGGCCGGCAAGAGCGACGGAATGCTGCTGCACGACCGGGTGCTGACCCCCTCGGGCATCGTGCGGCTGGCCGACCGGGTGCCGGTGGTGACCCTGGCCGGCACCCCGACCCGGGCCAGCGTGAACGTCAGCGGCGACAACGCCCGCGGCATGCGGGACCTGATCGAGCACCTGATCCGGGTGCACGACTGCCGCAGCATCGCCTACCTGTCAGGACACGTAGACAGCCCGGACAGCGTCGCGCGCTCCCGGATCGTGCGCGAGACCGCGGCCGAGCACGACGTCAGGGTGCTGTCCGGGCCGCAGTGGTCCGGCGAGTACAGCGCGGCCGGCGGCGCGCGCGTCATCAGGACCCTGCTCGACTCGGGGGCCGCCCTGCCGGACGCGATCGCCTGCGCCAACGACCAGACCGCGCTCGGCGTGCTCTACGCGCTGCACGAGCGCGGCTACCGGGTGCCCGGGGACGTGGCGGTCACCGGCTTCGACGACATCCCGGTGGCCAGGCATCTGATGCCGCCGCTGACCACGGTGCGCCAGCCGATCCAGGAACTCGGGGCGATGGCGTTCGACGTGCTCTATTCGATGATCGGCGGCGACCGGCCGGCCGAGCGGCAGATGGTGCTGCCGGTCCAGGTCGTGGTGCGCGGCAGCTGTGGCTGCCCCGCCGAGCCGCCGCCCTCCTATACCAGGACCGGCTGAAGGGTGCCGTAGGATCCATGCCTACCCTGATTCGCAGACTGCTGTTCTACGCGGTGACCGCGTTCGTGGCCATCAGCATGAACTTCTTCCTGCCGCACATGATGCCGGGCGACCCGGTGCAGGCGATGATGGCCAGCGCCGGCCCGGCGCTCGACCACCGGGCCGTGGCCGCGCTCCAGGCGCAGTTCGGCGTCGGCACCGGCCAGGGGCTGATGTCGCAGTACTGGCACTACTGGAACGCGCTGCTGCACGGCGACCTCGGGGTCTCCATCTCGCACTCGCCGAACACGGTCGCCACCGTCATCGGCTCCAGCCTGTGGTGGACGCTGATCCTGGTCGGCACCGCGACCGTGCTCAGCTTCGTGATCGGCACCGTGGTGGGCACGCTGGTCGGCTGGCGGCGCGGCTCGGCGCTCGACCAGGTGCTGCCGGTGGCCACCTTCTTCCAGGCGATCCCGTACTTCTTCCTCGGCACCGTGCTGCTGTACTTCTTCGCCCAGCAGCTGCACTGGTTCCCCAACGACTTCAAGGGCTACGACACCGACAACTACGTGATCGGCCTGAATCCCGGGTTCGTCGGCAGCGCGATCAAGCACGCGGCGCTGCCCGCGATCACCATCGTGGTCAGCTCGGTGGCCGGCTGGATCGTGGGCATGCGCAACATGATGGTGACCACCATGGACGAGGACTACGTCCTGGTCGCCCAGGCCAAGGGGCTGCCGACCAGTCGGGTGGTCTACTACGCGGCACGCAACGCGGTGCTGCCGAGCATCTCCGGCTTCGCCAACGCGCTCAGCTTCGTGGTCGCCGGCTCGCTGCTGACCGAGCTGGTCTTCTCCTACCCGGGCCTCGGCTACACCCTGCTCGGCGCGGTCAGCTCGGTGGACTACCCGCTGATCCAGGGGATCTTCCTGATCATCACTTTCGCCGTGCTGGCCGCGAACCTGCTGGCGGACACGGTGTACGTGCTGCTCGACCCGCGCACCCGGCAGGAGTCCTGACATGTTCCGTGTCCTGAGATCCCCCAAGATCGCGGTCGGCCTCGGGCTGTTCCTGTTCTTCAGCGTCATCGCGATCATCGGCCCCTCCATCGCGCCGTACCCCGACCCGGTCAAGCTGGTCGGCACGCCGTGGCAGCACCCGAGCGGGCAGCACTGGCTCGGCACCACGCAGCAGGGCCAGGACGTCTACTCGCAGCTGCTCATCGGCACCCGCAGCACCCTGGTGATCTCGCTGATCTCCGGCATCATCGCCACCGCGCTCTCGGTGGTGATCGGGGTGGCCGCGGGCTACTACGGCGGGCTGGCCGACAACTTCCTGTCCATGCTGGCGAACATCTTCCTGGTGCTGCCCGCGCTGCCGTTCCTGATCGTGGTCAACAGCTACCTGCCCTCGGGCGGCAAGTCGAACTCGACCCTGCTGGCCGCGATCATCAGCCTGACCGGCTGGGCCTGGGGCGCGCGGGTGCTGCGGGCGCAGACGCTCTCGATGCGCCGGCGCGACTTCGTGGACGCGGCCCGGATCAGTGGCGAGCGCTCCTGGCGGATCATCGTGTTCGAGATCGTGCCCAACCTGGTGCCGGTCATCGCCGCCTCGTTCGTCTTCACCGTGCTGTACGCGATGGGCACCTACGTCTCGCTGGCCTTCGTCGGCGCGATCGACCCGAACCAGCCGTGGAGCTGGGGCTCGATGCTCTTCTGGGCCCAGTCGAACACGGCGGCGCAGGTCCCCGGCGGCTGGTACTGGTTCGCCGCGCCGGGCGTCGCGGTGGCGCTGCTCGGCACCTCGCTGGTGCTGCTCAACTTCGGCATCGACGAGTTCATCAACCCGCGGCTGCGCGCGGCGGGGCTCTCCCGCAAGGGCCTGAAGGCGGCCGGCGTGCGCTCGCGCAACACCCTGGGCCTGACCCCGGTGGTGCGTTCCGGCGCCGAGGCGCTGCCCGTCCCGGCCGCAGCGACGATCATCGAGGAGACGGCGTGAGCAGCGTGGCTCAGCAGCCCCGGGCCGGCGCGCACGCCGCGGCCCGCGGCGAGCTGGTACTCGAAATCTCAGGACTCTGCGTGGACTACGGCTTCTCCGAGGACGCCGTGCACGCGGTGGTGGACGCCACCCTCTCGCTGCGCCGCGGCGAGGTGCTCGGCCTGGCCGGCGAGTCCGGCTCGGGCAAGTCCACCCTGGCCTACGCGCTCACCCGGCTGCTGCGCGCCCCCGGCGTGATCACCGGCGGCCAGGTGCGCTTCCACGGCCGCGACGGCGACTACGACCTGCTGGCCGCGGACGGCGAGACGATGCGCCGGCTGCGCTGGTCGCAGATCGCGGTGGTGTTCCAGAGCGCGATGAACGCGCTGAACCCGGTGCTGTCCGTCGGCAGCCAGCTGACCGACGTGCTCAAGGCGCACCGGCCCGACCTGGGCCGCCGGCAGCGGCGCGAGCGGGCGGCCGAACTGCTCGGCCTGGTGGGCATCACCGCGGACCGGCTCGGCAGCTACCCGCACGAGCTGTCCGGCGGCATGCGCCAGCGGGTGATGATCGCGATGGCGCTGGCCCTCGAGCCCGACCTGCTGATCATGGACGAGCCGACCACCGCGCTCGACGTGGTCACCCAGCGGGAGATCCTGGAGGAGCTGGTCGGCCTGCGCGACCGGCTCGACTTCGCGGTGCTCTTCATCACGCACGACCTGTCGCTGCTGATCGAGCTGGCCGACACCATCGCGGTGATGTACGCGGGCCGGGTGGTCGAGTACGCCCCGGCCGCCGCGCTGTTCCGCTCGCCGCGGCACCCGTACACCGCCGGGCTGCTCAACTCCTTCCCGTCGCTGCACGGCGAGCGGGTGGCGATGACCGGTATCGCCGGCTCGCCGCCGGACCTGCGGCACGTGCCCTCCGGCTGCCCGTTCCACCCGCGCTGCCCGCACCGGATGGAGATCTGCGAGCAGGAAGCGCCGGCGCTCACCGTGCTGTCCCCGAGCACCGTGCTTCCGGGCACCGGCCGGCGCGCCGCGTCGTGCTGGCTCCAGACCGAGGGCTTCACCCCACCCTCGGCGCTGGCGCTGCCCGAGCCGACCACCCTCGGCGCGCGGATCGCGGCGCGTGTGCAGTCCACCGAGATCGAGGCCGCCGGGAGCGCGCTGTGACCGACCTGACCAGTACCGTGCGATCCGGCGGCGCCGCGTCCGACGGCCGGCCGCCCGCCCTCGAGGCCAGGTCGCTGACCAAGCACTTCCCGGTGCGCGCCGGCTGGGGCATGCGCTCCGCGGTGGTGCACGCCGTCGAGGACGTGAGCCTGCGGCTGTACGGCGGCACCGTGACGGCGGTCGTGGGCGAGTCCGGCTCCGGCAAGTCCACGCTGGCCCGGATGCTGTCCCGGCTGATCAAGCCGACCTCCGGCGAGGTGCTGCTCAGCGGCGCCCCCGCGCCGACGCACGGGCGCCGCTACTCCGGCGAGGTGCAGCTGGTCCTCCAGGACCCGTTCGCCTCGCTCAACCCGATCCACGGCGTGCGCTACATCCTGGGCCGGCCGCTGAAGATCCACGGCACGGCGCAGGGCGCCTCGAGCGACGAGGCCATTTTGGACTTGCTCCGCCGGGTGGCGTTGACCCCGGCGGAGCAATTCATCGAGAAGCTGCCGCACGAGCTGTCCGGCGGCCAGCGCCAGCGGGTGGCCATCGCCCGCGCGCTGGCGGTGCGGCCGCGGGTGCTGCTGGCCGACGAGCCGGTATCCATGCTCGACGTCTCCATCCGGCTCGGCGTGCTCAACCTGCTGGCCGACCTGCGCGACCGCGAGCAGCTGGCGATCCTGTACGTCACGCACGACATCGCCTCGGCGCGGTACCTGGCCGACACCATCGCGGTCATGTACGCCGGGCGGGTCGTCGAGGCCGGGCCGGCGGTGCAGCTGACCGACCACCCGCAGCACCCTTACACGCAGCTGCTGCTGTCCGCCGCGCCGGACCCCGACCGGGCCGAGGCCCCGTCGCTGGCCGGGGCCGGCTCGCCGCCCAGCCTGGTGAACCCGCCCCCGGGCTGCCGGTTCCACCCGCGCTGCCCGTTCGCGATGGCCCGCTGCGCCGAGCAGCTGCCGCCGGCCTTCGAGGTCGGACCCGGCCAGACCAGCGCCTGCTGGCTGCACGAGAACGGCGCCCCCGCGGCCGCGGCCGCATCACAGACCTCCGCCACAGTGTCCGCAAACACGGTGTCTTCCGACACAGTGGAGGAAAGCACCACCGCACCACCCGAAACACCAGAAAACCGATGAACAACGTCAAGTTGGCGCGGCTGACCCGGGCACACGCCCAGCCGACCGCGCCGAGCTCCTCGGACAGATCCCACCACGGTCTTCCCCATGGATGGTCGGCCACGGCCGACTGGACACAACGGAGTGTAAGCAATGTTCCGCAAATCCGTACTTCCCCGGGCATTGGCCGGGACCGCGGCAATAGCCGCGCTGGCGCTGACCGCCAGCGCCTGTGGCAGCTCGCCCAAGCCGGCGAACAACAACGGCTCGGGCAACGGCAACGGCAGTTCGGCCACGCTGACCATCGAGTCGGCACCGGTCTCGCCGTTCACCGACAACTTCAACCCCTTCGTGCAGACCAGCATCGCGAATCAGGTGAACGCGACCTCGCTCATCTACGAGCCCCTGCTCCAGTGGAACATCACCAAGGCGGACTCGTACTACCCGTGGCTGGCCGACTCCTTCACCTGGAGCTCGGACGGCACCGCGGTGACCTTCAAGATGCACGCGGGCGTCAAGTGGTCCGACGGCAAGCCGCTGACCGCCAAGGACGTGGCGTACACGTTCCAGCTGATGCAGCAGAACAAGGCGCTCAACGGCAACGGCCTGCCGATCACCGGGGCCACCGCCGCTGACGACTCGACGGTCACCATCACCTTCAGCTCGGCGCAGTACACCAACCTGTACGCGATCTCCGGGCAGACCTTCATCGTGCCGCAGCACATCTGGTCGGCGCAGTCCGACCCGGCGCACTGGACCGACGCGACCCCGGTCGGCTCCGGCCCGTACACCCTGGACAAGTTCTCCGCCCAGGGCTTCACGCTGAAGGCCAACCCGAACTACTGGCAGGGCAAGCCGAAGATCTCCGCGGTCAGCTTCCCGTCGTACGTGTCCAACACCACCGCCAACCAGGCACTGGAGAACGGGCAGATCGACTGGGCCGGCAACTACGTCACCAACATCGACCAGACGTACGTGGCCAAGGACCCGGCGCACAACAAGTACTACTTCCCCGCCACCAACACCGTGGTGCTGATCCTCAACGTCACCAAGGCGCCGTTCAACGACGTCCACGTGCGCCAGGCGGTCAGCGCGGCGATCAACCGCACCGAGCTGTCCCAGGTCGGCGAGACCAACTACGAGCCGCCGGCCACCTCGTCCAGCGGCCTGCTGCTGCCTGAGTTCGCCTCGCAGGTCCCCTCGGACCTCCAGAACGACCTGAAGCCGACCTCCGACGCGGACAAGGTCAACTCGATCATGACCGCGGCGGGCTACGCCAAGGACGGCAAGGGCATCTGGGCCAAGGGCGGCAAGGAGGTGTCGTTCGCGATCGAGGACCCGTCCTCGTACACGGACTACTACACCTGCGCGACGCTGATCTCGCAGGAGCTCAAGCCGCTCGGCTTCGCGGTGTCGGTCAACGGCGTCACCCCGGACAAGTGGACCGCCGACCTGAACGCGGGCAGCTTCGACGCGGCGATCCACTGGGGCGGCGGCGGCCCGAGCCCGTTCCAGCAGTACCAGAACTGGCTCGACTACAACACCAGCGCCCCGATCGGCCAGACCGCCAACGGCGACTACGGCCGCTACAACAACCCGGCGGTGCAGAACGCGCTCAAGGCGTGGGCCGCGACCAACGACCCGAACGTCATCGCCACCCAGCTCGGCATCGTCGCGCACGCCATGGCGACCGACGTGCCCGACGTGGTGCTGATGTACGGCGCCGGCTGGAACGAGTACAACACCAAGAAGTTCAGCGGCTGGCCGACCAAGGAAGACTCCTACATCGACCCGCGGCCGAACAACCCGTGGCTCGAGTACACCGTGCTGCACCTGACGCCGGTCTCGTAGTCACCTTCGCCCCGGATCCACGCAGCCGCACTCTGCGCGGATCCGGGGCACTTTTTTACCTCAAGTAAGCAGATTTCACGCTATTGACGGGATTCGAGGAGTTCGGGTGGAGCTCGAGCGCACCGACGCGGGCAAGCCGCGCACCGCGACGGACGGACGCAGCCGGGACGGACAGGGGCCGCCCGCGGCGGCGCGGGAGGCGGCGACCGGCAGACAGCTGCTGGCGCAGCTGACCCTGGAGCAGAAGATCGGCCTGCTGACCGGCGCGGACAACTTCTCGCTGCCCGGACAGCCGCTGATCGGGCTGCGCGGCCTGGTGATGTCGGACGGCCCCGCCGGGGTGCGCGGTCCGTTCCTCGACCCGGCCGACCGCTCCTCCAGCCTGCCGGCCCCGATCGCGCTGGCCGCGGCCTGGGATCCCGAACTGGTCGAGCAGGTGGCCGCGCAGCTCGGCGTGGAGGCGCGGGCCAAGGGCGTGGACGTGGTGCTCGGCCCGACGGTCAACCTGGCCCGCACCCCGTTCGGCGGCCGCGGCTTCGAGGGCTTCGGCGAGGATCCGGTGCTGGCCGCGCGCACCGCGGCCGCGTGGGTCCGGGGCGTGCAGTCCGCCGGGGTGGCCGCGACGCCCAAGCACTACGTCGGCAACGACGCGGAGACCGAGCGCTGGACCGCGGACTCCCGGATCGACGAGACGACGCTGCGCGAGCTGTACCTGGTGCCGTTCGAGGCCTGTGTCACCGAGGGCGAGTGCGCCATGGTGATGGCCGGATACAACAAGGTCAACGGCATCACGATGACCGAGCACACGCACCTGTTGCGTACCGTGCTCAAGGACGAGTGGGGCTTCACCGGCGCGGTGGTCTCGGACTGGTTCGCCGCGCGCTCCACCGAGCCGACCGCGCTGGCCGGGCTCGACCTGGTGATGCCGGGACCCGACGGCCCGTGGGGCGCCGAGCTGGCCGCGGCGGTGGCGCGCGGCGCGGTCTCCGAGGCCGAGGTGGACGAGAAGGTGC
>JBKOWZ010000080.1:0-6958 GCA_046724665.1 Actinomycetota bacterium | reverse complement strand
GATCGAGGCCACCCCGGTGCTCGCGCGCCAGCTCGAGCTCAACCCGGGCGAGCCGGTGGTTCGCCTCGCCCGGCTCCGTTACGCCGATTCGATCCCGATGGCGGTGGAACGCACCCACCTGCCGGAGAACCGGGTGCCCGGCCTGCTCAGCCACGGCACCCCGCACTCGCTGTACCAGACCCTCGCCGACGAGTACGGCCTCAAGCTCACCTGGGGCGAACAAGTCATCGAGGCAGGCAATCCGGATCCCGAAGACGCCGCGCTGCTGGAGATTCCGGCCGGCGGAGTCGTGTTGCAGATGTCCCGGCGCAGCTACGCCGGCGACGTGCTCATCGAGTACGCCGTCTCGGCGTACCGCGCCGACCGGTACCAGCTCTGGGTACCGCTCGAAAGGCCCGCACAGCCGATCACCAATCCCCGCGCGGCGCGCCAGATCGGCGACATCGGCGCGACGCTCGGATAAACCCTCACGGAGGCCTCTCCATGACCGCGGCATCAGCCGATGGGCTGCCACCGGCAGCACCCACGAGTAATCCCGTACTGGCCACCCTCCAGCGCATCGGCCGCTCGCTGATGCTGCCGATCGCCGTCATGCCCGCCGCCGGACTGCTCATCCGGCTCGGGTCCGACGACGTGCTCGGCGAGCGCGCGGTGCCCGCCGACCCGACCCAGCACGGCCTGTACCTGGCCACCGCGACCGGCTGGCACTGGCTGGTCTACGTCGAGCAGGTCTTCGCCGCCGCCGGCAACGGCATCTTCAACTTCCTGCCGCTGCTGTTCGCCATCGGCGTCGCGATCGGCTTCGCCCGGCGCGCCGACGGCTCGACGGCCCTGGCCGCCGCGGTCGGCTACCTGGTCTACAACGAGGTGACCGCGGCGGTCTTCGCCATGCCGGTCAACGCCGGGCACCAGTGGATCACCAACTGGTACGGCACCGACAAGTCCGGGAAGGTCAACTACACCGACACCATCGCGAAGAACCCGACCTACGTCCTCGGCGGCATCCTGGTCGGCATCCTGGCCGCGCTGCTCTACCAGCGCTACTACCGGATCAAGCTGCCCCCGTACCTCGCCTTCTTCGGCGGCCGCCGCTTCGTGCCGATCATCACGGCCTTCGCGTCGGTGGTCCTCGGCGTGGTGATCGGCCTGATCTGGCAGTGGCCGGCCGCCGTGATCAACTGGCTCGGCCGGGAGGCCGCCAGCAACGGCACCGCGGGGGCCGGCATCTTCGGCCTGATCAACCGGCTGCTGCTGCCGTTCGGCCTGCACCACATCCCGAACAACATCGTGTGGACCTCGGCGGTCGGCGGCACCTGCACCCAGAAGGGCACGCAGTACGCGGGCGACCTGATCTGCTTCTTCCACGGCGACAAGAGCTCCGGCATGTTCATGACCGGCTTCTTCCCGATCATGATGTTCGCCCTCCCGGCGGCGGCCTACGCGATGACCCGCGCGGCCCGGCCGGAGCGGCGCAAGCTGGTCGGCGGCATCATGCTCTCGGCGGCGCTCTGCTCGTTCCTGACCGGCGTCACCGAGCCGATCGAGTTCGCCTTCCTGTTCGCCGCCCCGCTGCTGTTCGGCGTGCACGCGGTGCTCACCGGCGCGTCGCTGGCGATCTGCCAGGCGCTCGGCATCCACGACGGCTTCTCGTTCTCCGCCGGACTGCTGGACTACGTGTTCAACTACAACATCGCGACCAGGCCGCTGCTGCTGATCCCGATCGGCCTGGCCTTCGCCGCGCTCTACTACGTGCTGTTCACCTTCGCGATCAGACGGTTCGACATCCAGACGCCGGGCCGCGAACCCGACGCGGACGAGGAGTCCGGAACCTCGGTGCTGGCCGAGGCGGCATCCTGACCTCTGTATTCTGATCCCTGAATACGCACAGACCCCCGTCTCCGGCCCCCGCGACCAGGGCCGGAGACGGGCTGTGTATCGGCGGATGATTCGCTTTTAGAGCGTTAGAGGCGGAACACGCCCTCCGCGGCGGCGTAGTCGTAGGCGTAGATCTCGCGGCCGTCGATGAAGGCGCGCTCGACCCGCTGCATCACGTCCAGCGGGTCGCCGGACCAGACGCAGAGGTCCGCGTCCTTGCCGACGGCCAGCGAGCCGATGCGGTCGTCGATGCCGAGGATGCGCGCCGGGTTGACGGTCAGCGCGCGCAGCGCCGCGTCGCGGTCCAGGCCCTCCTTGACCGCCAGCGTGGCCTGGTGCACCAGGAAGTTGATCGGCACGACCGGATGGTCGGTGGTGATCGCGATGGTCACCCCGGCGCGGTGCAGCCGGCCCGGATTGGCCAGCGAGCGGTTGCGCAGCTCGACCTTCGAGCGCGAGGTGAACAAGGGGCCGATGATGACCGGGACGCCGCGCGCGGCCAGTTTGTCGGCGACCAGGTGCGCCTCGGTGCCGTGGTCGATGACGAGTTCGTAGCCGAATTCGTCGGCGATGCGCAGCGCGGTGGCGATGTCGTCGGCCCGGTGCACGTGCTGCCGCCACGGGATCTCCCGGCGCAGCACCCGGCCGAGCGCCTCCAGCTTGAGGCTGCGCTCCACCGGCTTGCGCTCCTCGGCCGGCTTCGCCGCCTCAGCCTCCAGCTTGGCCAGGTAGTTCTGCGCCTCGACGAAGGCGGCGCGGATCACCGCGGCGGTGCCGAGCCGGGTGGACGGCGTCTGCTTCTTCTCGCTGTACACCCGCTTCGGGTTCTCGCCGAGCGCCGACTTGATCCCGGCCGGCTCGCGCAGCACCCGGTCGTCCACGGTGCCGCCCCAGGACTTGAGCGCGACGCTCTGCCCGCCGATCGGGTTGCCCGAGCCCGGATTCACGTTGACCGCGAGGACGCCGCCGGCGACCGCGTCGCGCCAACCCTGCTCGTCCGGGTTGATCGCGTCGATCGCGCGCACGTGCGCGGTGACCGGGTCGGTCAGCTCGTTGGTGTCGTTGCCGGCCCAGCCCTCGCCCTCCTCGTGCACGCCGAGATGGCCGTGTGCCTCGATGAAGCCGGGCAGCACCCAGCGGCCGGCCGCGTCCACGACCTCGGCGCCCTCGGGTACCGGCAGGTCGGCGCCGCCGAGCGCGCTGATCCGGCCGTCCTCGATCAGCAGGGTCCCGCCCTCGATCGGCTCGGCCTCGATCGGCACGATCCTGCCGCCGACGATCGCGGTCACGGCCATGTCTGTCTCCTCCAGTGGTGAGCGGCGGTGCTGCGGCTGCGCGGCCGATTATTCGCCGAGGCGACGGCGGCGCCCTGGTAGAGTAATCGCCCCTCCCAGCACATGTAGGGCGCGCTGCCGCGCACTCGCGAGCCGCGCCGAGACCTCTGCGCTCCGGTGAATACACGTCTTTCGTCACCTTGACCTGTGTACCTGCTTGGAGCCGTCATGCCCGCATCCCCGTCCGCCGACGACCCGACGATCCGCGCCGAGCGCGCGCACCTGGCCGAGTCCCGGGCCGCGCTGCGCGTCATGCGCGACGACACGCTGGCCCTCAAGGCGCAGGGCGCCACCGCCGTGTCCACCGAGGTGCTGCACGCCGCGATCCAGGCCCGCGCCGCCGCGCTGCTGGACCATCCCGACGTGCCGCTGTTCTTCGGCCGCCTGGACTACTCGGCCGACCTGCCCGGCGAGTACCGGGGCGAGCGCTACTACGTGGGCAGGCGGCACGTGCACGACGCGGTCGGCGACCCGATGGTCATCGACTGGCGCGCGCCGGTCTCGGTCGCGTTCTACCGGGCCAGCGCGAAGGATCCGCACGGCCTGGCGCTGCGCCGCCGCTTCGGCTTCTCCGGCGGCGAGTTGACCGCCTACGAGGACGAGCGGTTCGACGGCGCGGCCGGTCAAGCCGGCCGGACCTCCGGAAGCAGGATCCTGACCGAGGAGATCGAGCGGCCGCGCGTCGGGCCGATGCGCGACATCGTCGCCACGATCCAGCCGGAGCAGGACGAGATCGTCCGCGCCGGCCTGGCCGAATCCGTGTGCGTACAAGGCGCCCCCGGCACCGGGAAGACCGCGGTCGGCCTGCACCGCGTCGCCTTCCTGCTCTACACCCACCGCGAGCGGCTCAAACGCGGCGGCGCGCTGGTCGTCGGCCCGAACCGGCAGTTCCTCAAGTACATCGAGCAGGTGCTGCCGGCGCTCGGCGAGCTCGACGTCGCGCAGGCCACCGTCGAAGAGCTCGTATCGAAGGGCTTCGCGCAGCGCTTCGCCGTGCGCGGCGTGGACGACGCCGAGGCGGCGCGGATCAAGGGCGACGCGCGGATGGCGGACGTCCTGCACCGCGCGCTGTGGTCCAGCCTGGCCGCGCCGACCGAGGCGGTGATCGTGCCGCGCGGCGTGCGCAAGTGGCGGGTGCCCGTGTACGAGATCCAGGAACACATCGACGCGATCCGCGAGCGCGGCGTGCGATACGCGGCCGGCCGGGCGATGCTTGCGCAGCGGATCGCGCACGCCGTGCTCACCAGGATGGAGGCCGCGGGCGAGTCGCCGGACGACCGGGTGCAGGACGCGGTGGCCCGCTCGCGTCCGGTCAAGCAGCTCGTGGACGAGCTGTGGCCCGCGGTCGATCCGGTCAAGCTGCTGTTCGGGCTGTTCGCCTCGGCGGCGCGGCTCGCCGAGGCGGCCGACGGTGTGCTGAGCGCCGAGGAACAGGCGCTGATCTGCTGGGAGCGGCCCGGCTCCGGCGCCAGGGTCCCGCGCAGCCCGGCCGCGGCGCGGTGGACGGCGGCCGACGCGGTGCTGCTCGACGAACTCGCCGACCAGCTCGACCGGATTCCGTCGCTGGCGCACGTGGTGCTCGACGAGGCGCAGGACCTCTCGCCGATGCAGTGCCGCGCGGTCGGCCGGCGCTGCGCTACCGGGTCGGCGACCGTGCTCGGCGACGTGGCCCAGGCGACGACGGCGTGGGCGGCCGGGTCGTGGGAGGAGACGCTGCGGCACCTCGGCAAGCCGGAGGCGGTGCGCGAGGAGCTGACGCAGGGCTTCCGGGTGCCCCGGCAGGTGATCGAGTACGCGGCGCGGCTGCTGCCGTTCGCGGCGCCGCTGCTCGCCCCGCCGACCTCGGTCCGCCAGTCGGCCGGAGCGCTCGACGTCCGCGCGGTCGCCGACGTGCCGGACGCGCTGGCCGGAGCCGCTGCCGAGGCGCTCGGCCGTGAGGGTTCGATCGGCGTCATCGCCGCGGACGCGTCCGTCGGCGCGCTCACGAAGGCACTGACCGCGCACGGCCTCAGTCACCTGGTGCTGGGCGCCGCCGAGGCCGACGACGTGGAGCCGGACGGCGAACCGCCGCGCATCACGCTCGTCCCGGCGAGCCTGGCCAAGGGTCTCGAGTACGACCAGGTGATCGTGGCGGAGCCGGCCGACATCGTCGAGGCCGAATACGCCGAGGTGCTCGGGCTGCGGCGGCTCTACGTGGTGCTGACCCGAGCCGTCAGCGCGCTGACGGTACTGCACGCGCGGCCGCTGCCGCCGCAACTGGCCGGCCGTTAGCGCCGGGGAACGCCAGGGTGACTTCGAGCCCTCCCTCGGGACGCGACTCGATGCCCAGGTGCGCCCCGTGCGCCCCCGCGATCGCGGCCACGATGGAGAGCCCGAGCCCGAGGCCGTCGCGCCGGTTGATCCGCGAGTCCATCCGCTGGAACGGCTGCACCAGCACGCCGACCTGGTCGGGGGCGACGACCGGGCCGCTGTTGGCGACGCGCAGCATCGCCCGGTCCCCGTCGGTCCCGGTCCACACCGCCACCCAGCCGCCCGGCACGTTGTGCCGGACCGCGTTGTCCACCAGATTGCCCACCAGCCGTTCGAGCAGCCGCGTGTCGCCCCAGGTGCGGGACGCGGCCAGCCGGCCGTCCACCGACACGCCCGCGTCCTGCTGCGCCGGATCCCGCTGGGCGACGGCCCGAGAGGCCACCGCCGCCAGATCGACCAGCTCCCGGCGCTCCAGCCCGCGCTGGCCGCGCGCCAGCGTGAGCAGCGCCTCGATGAGCCGCTCCTGGTCCGCGCCCGCCGCGAGCACGCGTTCGCAGGCCGTGCGCAGCTGCGCCGTGTCCGCGTGCGGATCGGAGAGGACGACTTCGAGCACGGCTCGCTGGAAGGTGAGCGGCGTGCGCAGTTCGTGCGAGGCGTTCGCGACGAACCGCTTCTGCGCCTCGAAGGCCGCGTCCAGCCGGGCCAGCAGCCCGTCGAAGGTGTCGCCGAGCTCCTTGAGCTCGTCGTCCGGGCCGGTCACGGCCAGCCGCTCGTGCAGGTTCGCCTCGGACAGTCGGCGCGCCTTGCCGGTCATCTCGCGCACCGGCCGCAGCGCCCGCCCGGCCATCCACCAGCCGAGCAGCACCGAGAACACCGCCATGACCAGCAGCGCGATGCCGGAGACGGTCAGCAGCTGGCGCGCCTCGGCGGCGTGCTGCGCCGCGACGATCTCCTGGATCTGGTCGCGCGACGGCCTCCCGAACGGCTGGAGCAGCCCCGTGACGCCGGTGACGACCACGGTGTTGTCCTTGCCGAGCTCGGTGTGCGCGACGACGAGGTACGTGATGGTCAGCAGAACCGCGCCGGAGCCGAGCAGCAACGCGCTGTAGAGCAGGGTCAGGCGCATCCGCAGCGTGCGCCGCATGCGGGACAGCCTCGGCATGCGGGAGGCTCTAGATGCGATAGCCGGCATGGGGCACCGTCTCTATGATCGGGGGCTCGCCGAGCTTGCGGCGCAGCCGGCTGACCGTGACCTTGACCGTGTTGGTGAACGGATCGGCGGCCTCGTCCCAGGCCCGCTCCAGCAGGCGCTCGGCGGAGACCGGCGCGCCGCGCGCCTCGAGCAGCAGTTCCAGCACGGCCAGCTCCTTCGGGGACAGGTCGAGCCGGCGCCCCGCCCGCCTGGCGACCCGCTGCGCCGGGTCGAGGGTCAGGTCGCCGCTGGTCAGCACCGGCGGCACCGCGGGCTGGGCGCGCCGGGCCAGCGCGCGCACCCGCGC
>JBKOWZ010000272.1:0-12971 GCA_046724665.1 Actinomycetota bacterium | reverse complement strand
CGACGGCGGGGTCGTCGCGGTCGCCGCCGAACCCGCCGCGGCCCCCGTCCAGGCCCTCGTGCGCTGGGACCCGGCCGCGTTCGCCCGCCGGGAGCTGGCCGACCGCGCCGACCTCGGCTATCCGCCGGCCGCGCGGATAGCCGAACTGACCGCGCCGTACTCGGCTCTCGACGAGTTCATGAACGCGCTCGCGCTGCCCGAGGGCGCAGAGATCTTGGGCCCGACGCCGCTGCCCGCCGGGAGCGAGCCCGGCGAGGCGTACCACCGCATCCTGATCCGCTGCCCGCGCGCCGCCGGACGGCGGCTGGCCGAGGCGCTCAAGGCGACACAGGGCGTGCGCTCGGCGCGCAAGGCCCCGGCGCACGTACGAATCCGCATCGACCCGGTGGACCTGGCCTGACGGTTAGAATCGTTGTCGCAGGGCGGGCGAGAGCGATGAAGACGAGACGAACGGACGGCGTACCGTGGCGATCCAGCGGATCAGGCTCTTCGGCGATCCGGTGTTGCGGACCAAGGCGGCGCCGGTGGTGGACTTCGACAAGGAGCTGCGCCGCCTCGTCAAGGACCTGACGGACACCATGCTGGCCGCGCCGGGTGCGGGCCTGGCCGCCCCGCAGATAGGCGTCTCGCTGCGGGTGTTCAGCTACAACGTGGACGGCGAGGTCGGGCACCTGATCAATCCGGAGCTCGAGCTGTCGGACGAGACGCAGGAAGGCGACGAGGGCTGCCTGTCCATCCCCGACCTGCCGTTCCCGTGCGTCCGGGCGCTGCGCGCCGTGGCGAGGGGCTTCAACGAGTACGGCGACCCGGTCGTCATCGAGGGCAGCGACAAGCTGGCCCGCTGCTTCCAGCACGAGACCGACCACCTCGACGGCGTGCTGTTCATCGACCGCCTCGACCGCGAGACGCGCAAGGCCGCGCTGCGTGCGATCCGCCAGGCGGACTGGGCGAACGGCGGCGGTACCTTAGGCACCGGGGCCGAACCGCCGCGGATCAAGGTCTCGCCGCATCCGACCTTCGGCCAGGCGCGCTGAGGACCGGCGATGAGGCTACTGTTCGCCGGGACGCCGGATACGGCCGTCCCCTCGCTTGAGGCGCTGCTCGGCTCGCGGCACGAGGTGGTCGCCGTGCTCACCCGGCCGGACGCGCCGACCGGGCGTGGCCGCCACCTGGAGCAGTCGCCGGTACGCCGCGTCGCCGAGCAGGCCGGGATCGAGGTCCTCACGCCGCCGCGTCCGCGCGATCCGGGCTTCCTCGCGCGCCTGTCCGAGCTCGCTCCCGACGCCTGCCCGGTGGTCGCGTACGGCGGGCTGATCCCGCCCGCCGCGCTGGCCGTGCCGCGGCGCGGCTGGGTCAACCTGCACTTCTCGCTGCTGCCGGCCTGGCGCGGGGCCGCGCCGGTACAGCACGCGATCCTGGCCGGCGACGAGGTCACCGGCGCGTGCACGTTCCTGCTCGAGGAGGGCCTGGACACCGGGCCGGTGTTCGGCACCGTGACCGAGGAGATCGGCCGCACCGACACCAGCGGCGACCTGCTCGCCCGGCTGGCCGGGGACGGCGCGCGGCTGCTGGTCGCGACCCTCGACGGCATCGAGGACGGCCGGCTGGCCGCGGTGCCGCAGCCCGCCGAGGGCGTCTCGTACGCGCCGAAGCTGACCACCGACGACGCCCGGATCGACTGGAAGACCCCGGCGCTGCACATCGACCGCCAGGTGCGCGCGTGCACTCCCGCGCCGGGCGCGTGGACGACCCTGGACGGCGAGCGGGTCAAGATCTTCCCGGTCGCGCCGATCCCCGGCGTCATGGAGCTCGAGCCCGGCGTGATCCTCGCGGACAAGCGCGGCCTGCAAGTCGGTACCGGCTCGGGCCACACGGTGCGGCTCGGCGACGTGCAGGCGCAGGGCAAGAAGCGGATGGCGGCGGCGGACTGGGCGCGCGGCCTGCGCCTGCACGGCGGTGCCCGATTCGAGTAGCGATCCGCGCAGCGGCAAACGGCCCCGCCGCGCACGGGATAATGGTCTGATGCGCACCGACCCGGCCCGACTCGCCGCGTACGACACCCTCCGCGCGGTGTCGGAACGCGATTCCTACGCGAACCTCGTCCTGCCCAGGCTGCTCGCCGAACGGGGGATCGACACGCGTGACGCGGCGCTCGCGACCGAGTTGGCCTACGGCGCGCTGCGCGGCCGCGGAACCTACGACGCGATCCTCGCCGAGTGCGTGGACCGGCCGCTCGCGCAGCTCGACCCGGAGGTCCTGGACGTGCTGCGGCTCGGCGCGCACCAACTGCTCGCGACGCGGATCCCGCCGCACGCCGCCGTGGACGCCTCAGTGGAACTGGCCCGCGAGGTGATGCACGAGGGCGCCGCGCGCGTGGTCAACGCGGTGCTGCGCAAGGTCTCGCGCGGGGACCTGCACGAGTGGGTGGACCGGGTCGCGCCGGATCCGGACCGCGATCCCGAGGGCTACCTCGCGGTGTACCGCTCGCATCCGACGTGGGTCGTCTCAGCGCTCTGGGACGCCTTGGCCGCGCACCGCGGCAAGGAGGCCGCCTACGCGGAGATCGACCAACTGCTCGAAGCCGACAACACGCGCCCCGGCGTCACCCTCGCCGCGCGGCCGGGACTGTCCGAGCAGGCCGACCTGGTGAAGCAGGGCGCCGAGCCGGGTCGTTACGCGCCGACGGCTGCCTACCTGCTCGAAGGCGATCCCGCGCGCTTCGAGGCGGTGGCACGCGGCCGCGCGGGTGTGCAGGACGAGGGCAGCCAACTCGTCGCGCTCGCACTCGCCGTCGCGCCGCTGACCGGCGATGACGATGCGGACGACGACCAGCTCTGGCTCGACCTGTGCGCCGGCCCCGGCGGCAAGGCGGCGCTGCTCGCGGGCATTGCCGCGCAGCGCGGCGCCCGACTCGTGGCCGCCGAGTTGGCTCCGCATCGCGCCAGACTGGTCAAGCGGGCGCTGCAACCGATCCACGGCGTCCACAAGGTGGTCACCGCCGACGGCACCGTGCCGCCGTGGCGCCCTGGAACCTTCGACCGCGTCATGGTCGATGCCCCGTGCACCGGCCTCGGTGCGTTACGCCGCCGCCCCGAGTCGCGCTGGCGGCGGCAGCCCGCGGACGTGTCACGGCTCGCCGCGACGCAGAAGAGGCTGCTCGCCTCCGCACTGGACTCGACCCGGCCCGGCGGCCTCGTCGCGTATGTGACCTGCTCGCCGCACCTCGCCGAGACGCGCCTGGTCGTCACGGACGTCCTCGTCCGCCGCGACGACGTCGAACAGCTTGACGCACGGCCGTACCTCCCCGGCGTTCCGGAGCTCGGCGACGGACCGGACGTGCAGCTTTGGCCGCACGTGCACGACACCGACGCGATGTACCTCGCACTCCTGCGACGCCGCTGACACGCAACAGCACTCGGAGAGTTGCCCAGTCACCGTGAAGACCGGCAGGCTGGTCCAATGGCAATGCATCCGAGCCTGTTGGCGACCAGCGACCTGCACGTGTCGTACGCCGAGAACCGCGCGCTCGTCGAGGGGCTGCGCCCGCACTCGGACGCGGACTGGCTGCTGGTCGCCGGGGACGTCGGCGAGAAGGCCGCCGACATCGCCGCCGTGCTGCGGCTGCTCGCCAACCGGTTCGCGCAGGTCGTGTGGGTGCCGGGCAACCACGAGCTGTGGACGACGTCGGACTCCGGCGACGACGGGCTGCGCGGCGTGCAGCGGTACGAGCGGCTCGTCGAGATCTGCCGCGAGATCGGCGTGCTCACCCCGGAGGACCCGTACCCGGCCTGGCAGGGACCTGACGGACCGGTGCGCATCGTGCCGCTGTTCCTGCTCTACGACTACACGTTCTATCCGCCGGGTACCGAGTCGAAGGAAGAGGGCCTCGCGTACGCATACCGCACCGGGGTTGTCTGCAACGACGAGTTCCGGCTGCACGCGGACCCTTACCCGTCCCGCGAGGCCTGGTGCCGTGAGCGCGTCGAACTGACCCTGCGCCGACTCGAAGCCTGCGACCCCGCGGAGCCGATGGTGCTGGTTAACCACTACCCGCTGGTGCGGTACCCGACCATGGTGCTGCGTTACCCGGAGTTCGCGCAGTGGTGCGGTACGACGGCGACCGCCGACTGGCACGTGCGTTTCCCGGTCAGCACGATGGTGTACGGCCACTTGCACATCCCGCGCACGACCTGGTACGACGGCGTGCGCTTCGAAGAGGTCTCGCTCGGCTACCCGCGCGAATGGGGTGCGCGCGCCGCCGGCCCCGTGCTGTCGCGCGAGATCCTGCCGGGGGCGCGCACCGACGACGGGCTCAGCCGCCCGAGTGCCCAGGCCGCCGGCCAGCGGCCTGCTCAAGCCCGCTGAGCTGCGCGATCGTGGCGGCTTCTGCCGGGTCCGACGGGGCGTCCAGGAACGCGTCGATGATCTCGCGCACCAGCGTCTCGGTGGCCAGCCGGTAGCTGAGCACCAGCACGTTCGCGTCGTTCCAGCGCCGCGCGCCGCGAGCGGTCTCCGCGTCCACGCACAGCGCCCCGCGCACGCCGTGGATCTTGTTCACCGCCATCGACGCGCCGGTTCCCGTGTAGCAGAACAGCACCGCCTTGTCGGCGCGCCCCTCCGCCACCGCGCGCCCGACCTCCTCGGCCGCCTGCACCCAGTCGGAGTCGGCGGGCCGGTCGGCCAGCGGCCCGGTGGTGACCACGTCGAGCCCGCGCGCCCGCAGATGCTCGACGGCCGCGTCGGTGGACGTGTTGCGCTCGTCGCTGCCGACCGCCACCCGAACCGGCACCGGTGTCTCACCGCGGTCCGGCGTCTCGGTGGCCATCGTGACTCAGCCTCCTACAGGTATCTGAACTTGGACGTGAACGTGAACGTGAACGTGAACGGTGCTGCCGTACAGCCGCCACACTGCTCACGGTACCCGTGACCCGCAGCGTCGCCAGGTGGCCGTCAGATCCGATTCACCAGCGCCGGGTGCCGCGGATCGTCCACGCGGACCACGACGTCGGCGACGCGCAGCGGATCGGCCTCGCGCTCGTACCGCTCGTACGCAGGCAGCGTCCACGCGGCGTCGGGCTCGGTCTTTCTCGCCAACGCGGCGGGGGAGAGCCAGAGATGCACGGCCAGATCGAACGGCAAGCCCCGCCCGAGTAGCAGCGCTCCGTCAAGCAGCAGGACGCCGCCCGGCGGCAGTGTCGTGTACTCGGCGCGGCTGGCGCGGTCCCGCTCGGCGTCCCAGAGCGCCGGCAGCACCTTGCCGCCGCCGTCGCCGCCCGGATCGAGCGGGCCGAACACCTCGCGGAGCAGGGCTTTGACGTCGAGCCACCCGTCGTAATACACGTCGGGATCCGTGCGGCCGAACTCCAGCCGCAGCGACGCAGGCCGCAGGAAGTCGGCGGCAGCGACGTGCAGCGCCGGACGTCCGCGCAACCGGAGCGGAGCGACGAGGGACTCGGCGAGGCGTCCCGGTTCGGCGGGCGGCGCACCGTCGATCGCGACACGTACCCAGGCGTCGCGCGGGAACGCCGCGATCCGGTCGGCGAGCCGATCGACCAGGCGTGCCGGAGAGATCGCCTGTACGTCCATCACACCATCATCCCGGGCGTGATCCCGGGCGTGATCCCGAGCGGACCTCCGGGTGTGGACCTCCGGGCGGTGGCGCGCGGCGATGGGTGACAATGGCGTCATGACGGTCCAGATCTCGCCCTCGATCCTCAACAGCGACTTCGCCCGGCTCGCGGACGAGGTCGCCGCGGTGTCGCGGTCCGCCGACTGGGTGCACGTGGACGTGATGGACAACCACTTCGTGCCGAACCTGACCCTCGGCCTGCCGGTCGTCGAGGCGCTGCTGCGCGCCTCTGACCTGCCGCTGGACTGCCACCTGATGATCGAGGACCCGGACCGCTGGGCCCCCGCGTACGCCGAGGCCGGCGCCGGCTCGGTGACCTTCCACGTCGAGGCGGCCGCCGCCCCGATCCGCCTGGCCCGCACGCTGCGTGCGGCCGGAGTCCGCGCAGGCATGGCGCTGCGGCCCGCCACGCCGATCGAGCCCTACGAGGACCTGCTGCCGGAACTGGACATGGTGTTGATCATGTCAGTCGAACCGGGCTTCGGCGGCCAGCGCTTCCTCGACTCGGTGCTGCCGAAGGTCCGCCGCGCCCGCGAGGCGATCACCCGCCACGGCGGCCAGATCTGGCTCCAGATGGACGGCGGCGTCTCGGCCGAGACGATCGAGCGCTGCGCCGAGGCCGGCGCGGACGTCTTCGTAGCCGGATCGGCCGTGTACGGCGCGGAGGACCGGGACAAGGCGGTGCGTGAACTGCGCGCCCTAGCCGAGCAGGCCGCCTTACGCAGCACGCACCGCACGCACCCCTAGCCGCGCGCGCCGACACGCCCTCAGCAGCACGAACCGTACGTACCCTTAGCCGCGCGCGCTGTACGCACCCTCAGCAACAAGCACCGCACGTTCCCTTAGCCGCGCGCCGACGCACACTCTCAGCGGCACGCACCGTGCGTACCCCTAGCCGCACGCGCCGACGCACACCCTCAGCGGCACGCACCGTGCGTACCCTCTACAACGCGGACCGTACGCACTCGCAGTAACAAGCACCGCACGCGCCCTCAGCACTCCGCTAACGCCCCGTCACCCCCGATCACCTGCGAAATAACGCTGATCTCCCTGCGCAACCTACTCGCGTGCTCACCCTGACCCGCCTGTTCGTACCCGCGCACCGCCGCATGCCGGTCGGCCAACTCTGCGCGCACGATCTGCTCCACCTGCCGCTCAGCCAAAACGCGTCGCGCGACCTCGGCGGCGCCCACCCCGATCGGAATCTGCCCCAGCGACAAGTTCCTGTCCATCGATGCCGGCCGGTCAACGGCTTCCGCATTGTCGATAGCTGCCAGCGTCGAACGCAACGCTGACGCGGCGACACGGTCGCGTGCCTTGATAGCCGTCGTGAGCGCGTCACGTAGCCGCTGCCGCAACGGCGCGACCGGGTCCTGCTGAGCGGGCTGCGGAGTCATCGATTGACCAGGCATACAAGCAACGCTAGTGCCTCGGCAACCTGCGTTCGCCCTGCTCGCTGCCGAGGCACTAGGACCGCTCGCCGACCCGTTCCACGTGCTTCACCCGCTCCACCCCTTCCACTGGCCCCACCGGCCCCACCCGCTCCACCGGTTTCACCTGCTCCACCGGTTCTACCTGCTCCATCCGCTCCACCGGTTCCACCGGTTCTACCCGCTCCACCGGTTCTACCCGCTCCACCGGTTCCACCGGTTCCACCGGTTCCACCGGTTCCACCGGTTCCACCCGCTCCACCCGCTCCACCGGTTCCACCGGTTCCACCGGTTCCACCCGCTCCACCCGCTCCACCCGCTCCACCCGCTCCACCCGCTCCACCCGCTCCACCCGATTTCCCGCCCCTTTACCCCTCCTCGCCCCCACCACACGACCACTATTAACCTATTAAGTGGCCGATATTGAGTAGCCGAATATGATCATCGGCATGCAGGTCCTCGAAGAACTGTTCTCGCTGAGCGGCCGCGCAGCCCTGGTGACCGGAGGCAGCTCAGGCATCGGATACGCGATGGCCGAGGCCATCGCGCTGGCCGGCGCGCGCACGGTGCTGCTCGCGCGGCGTGAGCCCGAACTCAAGGCCGCAACGGTTCGAATCCGTGAGCAAGGCGGCGACGCGCACTGGGTAGCGGCGAACGTGGCCGATCCCGATCGGCTCGCCGAGGCTGCGGAAGAAGCGGTCGATCTCGTCGGTGAGATCGACATCCTGATCAACTGTGCTGCCGCCAATCCGCGTGTGCCGCTGGCCGAGCAGAGCCGGGCCGACTACGAGGCCATCCTGGCCGCGAATCTCGCCGGACCGTTCCAACTCGGCCAGCGTTTCGGACCGCGCATGGCCGAGCGTGGCTGGGGCCGGATCATCAACATCGGTTCACAGCAGACGATCTCGGCGTTCGGCGACAGCGGAATCTACGGCGTGTCCAAGGCCGGGATCGCGGGCCTGACCCGTTCGCAGGCCGAAGCGTGGTCACGGTACGGCGTGTGCGTCAATACGATCATCCCAGGATTCGTGCTCACGCCGCTGACCGCTCAAGCAGCATCCGATCCCGAGCGAGTCAAGGCATTGGCCGCGCGTACGATGACAGGACGCAACGGTCTGCCTGAGGACTTCCGTGGCGCAGCACTGTTCCTCGCGTCTGCGGCATCGGCGTACGTTACCGGTCAGATGCTGTTCGTGGACGGCGGCTTCTCGGTCCACTGACCCCGGCAGCTAGCAGGACGTGGCAGGACAATCAGCGCCACAATGATGATCTTGACTGTCGATGTCTTGCTTGGCCCACTTGCTGCCGGGCTGCTTCTGCAATACATCGGCGCGGGGCCGGCGGTCTCGCGTTCAGCGGGGGCACCTTGTTCGCCGCTCTCGGTGCGCTGAGTAGCCACGCCGTGAGCACCGCCGACTGGCCTGAGGTAGATCAAGACCGATCTAAGGTAGGCGGGAGCCATCTAAGGTAGGGCCTAAGTCGCAAGTCGGGGTCGAGATTCGGGAATCCGACCGATCCGGCAGTGCTACCTGGGGGCGGAACGTAGAGGACGTCGGAGAACTCGCTCGATCAGGGCGGGCGGGTCTCACAACGAACGATCCTCACGAGGGGGCGATCACCATGATGAGTGCCAGCTTCGGCCGCGAGATCGCGGAGAGCCACATCCAGCAGATGTTCGAGCAGGCGGAGCACGACCGGTTGGTCGGCTGCCTGAAGCGGCAGCGCCGGGTGCGGGCGAGCGCCATGCGGCGCAAGGTGACGGAGCCCTGCCCGCAGGACATCGGCTGACGGCCACCGGCGCTTCGAAAGGCGAGACATGGACGGGAACGTACGCACGCTCGACCGCTTCGGCGGGCGCAGTGGCGAGACTCTGCTCGCGGATCGCGGTGAAACGGCGGTGCGCACGTTCGGCGGACGTGAAATGCTCAATGATGTGTCGAACCGCTCCGTCAGCCCGATCTTCGTCGGCCGCCAGCACGAGCTGGCCCGACTGCGGGCCGCGCATGTGCGGACCATGGCCGGGGAGCCGCAGACGGTCCTGATCGGCGGCGAAGCGGGGATCGGCAAGAGCCGCCTGGTGGAGGAGTTCGCCTCGCGGCTCGACGCGACGGTAGCCGTCGGGGCGTGCATCGAACTCGGGAGCGGCGAGGGCGTACCGTTCGGCCCCTTCGCCGCCGCGTTGCGGTCGCTCGACGGCAGGGGGTTGATCGACCACGACGGTTGGGAGGGGCGCGAGCTTGCCCGCATCCTGCCCGAACTGGGCGAGGCCCCGCCGCGTCGCCAGGAGGACGAATACTCCCGCATACGGCTGTTCGAGGCAGTGCAGACTGCGCTGCTGAAAGCCTGCGCGGACCGTCCGCTCGTCCTGGTCGTGGACGATCTGCACTGGGCGGACCGGGCCAGCCGTGAGCTGTTCGGCTATCTGGCGCGGGTCTCGCGTGTCGGAGCCGTCCTGATGATCGGCACCTATCGGGCCGACGAACTGCATCGAGGGCATCCGCTGCGGCAGTTCCTGGCGGAACTTGATCGGGTGCGCGGAGTGGAGCGGCTGGAGCTCGAACGCTTCGACCGCATGCAGACCGCCCTGCAACTACGGGGAATTCTCGGGTCCGAGCCCGACCCCAACGTCGTTGACGAGGTGTACCGCCGGGCCGAGGGCAACGCCTTCTTCACCGAGGAGGTCGCCTGCGGGGTGGCGACCGAGGGAGCGGTACCCGAGCTGTCCTGGAGCCTGCGCGATCTGCTGATGGCCAGGGTCGAGCGGTTGCCCGAGCTGACGCAGCGCCTGTTGCGCCTGCTGGCCAGCGCGGTCCAGCCGGTCCATCCGCCGTTGATCGCCGCGGTGGCGGGGCTGACCGAGGACGAGCTGACCGAGGCCCTGCGCCCGGCCTTCGCCGCGAACGTGCTGGTGGCCGGGGAACGGGACACCTACCGCTTCCGGCACGCACTGATGCGTGAGGTCGTGCATGGCGAGTTGCTCCCCGGAGAGCACACGCGGATCTATCTCCGGCTGGCCGAGGTACTCGACGAGACGCCGACCCTCGTCTCGGCGGACTGCTTCGACGTGGAACTGGCGCACTACTGGTACTGCGCGCATGTGCCAGACAAGGCGCTGACCGCGGCTCTCTTCGCCGCCGAGACGGCGCGTGCGCGGTACGCCTTCGCCGACGAGTTGGCCATGTTCGAACGCGCGCTGGAGCTCTGGGATCAGGTACAGCACGAGTCGGACGAGAAGACTGACGACATCTATCTGATGTACCGTGCCTCGCTGGCCGCCGGGCGCGCCGGTGCGATGGACCGCGGTCTAGCGTTCGCGGAAGCCGGACTTGCGGCCATCGACGAGGCGGCTCGGCCGTCCCTGGCCGCGCACCTGCTCGACCAGCGCGCCAAGCACCGGCGTACGCTCGGCCGCGGCTCCGGCATCGACGATCAGTTGCGTGCGATTGAGCTGCTGCGCGGGGAGCAGTACGCGGTGAAGCGGGGCTTCATGCTCACCGGGCTGGCCTCGACCCTCTCGTTGCACGGCAGACTGTCTGAGGCGCTGGTCGCGGTGGACGAGGCGATCGAACTGTGCACCCGCTCCGGAGATCCCTGCGACCTGGTGTTCGCGCGCTCGATCCGCGCCTCCATCCTGACCGGTGCGGGCCGCCTTGAGGAGGGCCTGGCACTGCAACGTGCCGCCCGGGTTGAAGCACAGCAGGTCGGGCAGACGCCGACGCTGCTGCCGCGTGTCGACATCTGCCTGTCGTCGGAGCTTTACGACGTGGGCCGCTACGCTGCGGCGGCCGAGGTTGCCCGCGGTGGTCTCGACTCGATGATCCCGTGCAACCCGATCCAGTCCGGGATGCTGCGCAACAACCTGGCCGAACCGCTCATCGCGCTGGGGGAGTGGGACGAGGCCGCGCGGCATATCGATCACGCCATCGACCTGAACCTGCCCGGGGTGCACGACCTTGGCCTACTACGCATCAGGGCCGACCTGCGCATCCTGCGCGGCGAGTACGACGAGGCTCAGGAGGACCTGGACACCGCGAGACGACGCGGCGGTTCGAAAACCGGTGAGCCGCAGTATGTGATCCCGCTGCACCGTGCGGTGGCCGGGTTGGCGGCAGCGCGCGGACAGATAGACGTGGTGCGCACCGCACTCGGCACGGTGCTGGACGCAGGTGTGCGCGAGGGTGACGAACGCTTCCTCTGGGAGATGCTCGTCCTGGTGGCACGGGCGGAGGCTGACCACGCCGTGGCGACCGGCGAAGTGGACCCGGCTTCGGTCACACCTCGGATCGAGCAGGTCGCTAAGGTCCTGCCGGTACACACAGCGGTGCAGAGCGTGTACGCGCGACTAGTCGCTGCGGAGACGAGGCGGGAGCGAAGGGACGAGGGCCAGGAGCCTGCCGAATGGCTTGACCTGGTCACTGCCGCGGACGAGGCGGTCGGCCCGGTTTACCTGCGGGCGTACCTACGCTTCCGGCTGGCTGAGGCGGCCGCAGTACGCGGCGAGCGAGAACAGGCGGCACGCGCCGCCCGAGAAGCGCGGGCACTCATCGAGCCGCTGGGCGCACGGCCGCTACTTGAGCAGATCGACGCTCTGGTCCGGGCGGCGCGGTTGGCGCTCCAGCCGGTACCAACACCGACCATAGGCGCAAGCGGTAGCAGCAACGCAGGCGACGCTGGTGCTGGCCGTGTCGGCAGTCTTGGTGTCACTCGGGCCGTGGGCGCGGGCATAGGCGGCGCTCCGGGTGCCGACGTGAACACCGGCGAAGGTGCTGGAGTGCGGCGAAGCAGCGGCTCGGGCTCGCCTGGCATAGGGCTGCGTACCAGTGCTGAGACCGCCGCGGGTAGTTCGGGCGCATTGGGCGGTGTGGGCACGGCGGATGGTCCGGGCGGTGTGGGCACAGCGGGTGGTGTGGGCAGCGTAAGTGGGATCGGAGCGGTCGGCGATCTCGGGCTGACTCCGCGGGAGCTGGACGTTCTGCGACTGGTCGCCGAGGGGCTATCGAACGGTCAGATTGGCGCGCGGCTATACATCAGCACCAAGACCGTGTCCGTACACGTCTCTAATATCCTGGCCAAGCTTGGCGTATCCTCGCGCACCGAGGCGGCGGCGGTGGCACACCGGTTGCGCGTGTTCGATGTAGTGGCGTGACTCGCACGCTCCACAGCTGCCCGGGATCCTTGCACCTGATTCTGGGCGAGGTTGGAGACGGTGGCGCTTGGTGCCGATTAGCCGGAGCTTGAGTCCTGCGGATCGGCTGCTTGGCGTCGGATCCACAGTGCCGCCGCGGCGGCAACGGCTGCTGCGGCGACGGCGATTGCCGCGGCGACTCGTCCCCAGACAGCGCCGGAGTTAACCGGGGCCTGCGCGCCGAGCAGTGTCACCGCGCTTGCCGCGGCAGCGGCCGACGGCACGATCGCTCGCCGCAACTGTCTGATGCCGACCGGTCCGGCGGCGAGTGCGTCCACCACGAGCAGATACGCCAGCAACAACGCCGCGTTGGCTGCCATCAGCCACACCGGAGGGTCGTCGAATCCGGCGACGATCGTGCATCCCACGGCGAACACCGTGTTGCGGTGCCGCGCCAGTTGGCTGCTCCAGTGCACCGTCGCGGCGGCGGGACGTTGCGCCACGACGGGAGCGGCCCAGATCGCCGCGACGATCGCGGCGACCGTCGACAACCAGCCGGCCAGGCCGCGTACGGCCAGGTTGGTCGGGTTGGTGGCGGTCAAGGCGAGGGCGATACCGAGCAGTAGCACTGTCCGATTCGACAGGTTGAGGAGGGGCTGGGGTGCCTCTGATGTGCGGTACGAACCTGCTGTGGGACCGAGACCGAGACCGGAGGCGGGAGTCGGGCTGGGACGGGGACCAGCAGTGGGACTGGGACTGGGACCGGAGGCAGGAGTGGGGGTGGGAA
>JBKOWZ010000167.1:0-4394 GCA_046724665.1 Actinomycetota bacterium | reverse complement strand
CAGCCACAGGAACGGCCGCAGCAGCCTGCGCAGCGAGAAGTCCGGCTCCTCGGCGCGCGCGAGCACCGGATCGACGTTCGGAGTGTCGTTGGCCGGCGGCAGCGCGGCGACCCGCGCGAGCAGGTCCGGGGTGGCGGGCAGCGAGCCCAGCATGGCGCGCCCGCCGACGCCCACGCCCCCGCCGCCGCGCGGGACGTGGTTGGCGGCGGTGTTGTAGGCGTTCTGCGTCTCATCGACCTTCGAGCGGTCCCAGAGCGACGGGGTGATGCCGTTGGGCGATGAGCCGTTGACGACCTTTCCGTTCATCGACCCGTCGGGTACGGCGCCGTCGGTCAGGGCGCTCAACTCGCCGGCGTCCACGCCCTCGGCGTCGTCGCCCGGCCCGGACAGCAGCAGCCGGTACAGCGCGCAGCGCTGCTCGAGTTCGGCCGCCGTACCGACGTCCACCAGCCGCCCTTCGTCGAGCACGGCGATGCGGTCGGCGAGCTGGAGCGTGGAGCGCCGGTGCGCGATCAGCAGCGTGGTACGCCCGGCCATCACCCGGCGCAGCGTCGCGTGGATCTCCGCCTCGGTCGCCGCGTCGATCGCCGAGGTGGCGTCGTCGAGCAGCAGGATGCGCGGGTCGGTCAGCAGCGCGCGGGCCAGCGCGACCCGCTGGCGCTGGCCGCCGGAGAGGGTCAGGCCCTGCTCGCCGACGACCGTGTCGTAGCCCTGCGGAAGCTCCTCGATGAACCGGTCGGCCTCCGCCGCGCGCGCCGCGGCCCGGATCTGCTCCTCGGTGGCGTCCGGGCGGCCGTAGGCGATGTTCGCGCGCACCGACTCGGAGAACAGGAAGGCGTCCTCCATCACCAGGCCGATCGACGCGCGCACCGAGTCCGTGGTCACCTCGCGCAGGTCGCGGCCGCCGATGCGCACCGCGCCGGACTGCGGGTCGTAGAAGCGCGGCAGCAGCATCGCCACGGTGGACTTGCCGGAGCCGGCCGCGCCGACCAGCGCCAGCGTCTCCCCGCGGCGCACCTCGAGCGTCAGGCCCTTGAGGACCGGACGCGAGGGCACGTAGCCGAAAGTCACCGCCTCGAAGGCGACGCTCGCCGCGCCGTCCTCCAACGGCCGCGCGCCCGGCCGGTCCGAGATCAGCGGCTTGGAGTCGATGACCTCGAAGACGCGCACCGCGCTGGCCCGCACCTGCTGCCCGAAGGTCAGCAGGCTGGACAGGGCGCGCACCGGGCCGCCGAACTGCGCGAGGTACGCGGCGAAGGCGAGGAAGGTGCCGAGGGTGATCTCGCCGCGCAGCGCCAGCCAGCCGCCGAAGGCCACCACGCCGAGCTGGCCGAGGGTCGGGATGGCGCCGAGCGTCGGGTTGTACTTCGCGGTCATCCGCACCGAGCGCAGCCGGGACGCGAACAGCGTCCGCGCCGCCCGCTCCAGCTTCGCGACCTCCTGGTGCTCCTGGCCGAAGCCCTTGACCACGCGCACGCCGGTGACCGCGGACTCGACCACCCCGGCCAGCGCCCCGGCCTTCTGCTGGGCGTCCCAGCTGGCCGGGAACAGCCGCTTGCGGGCCAGCGTGCTGACCACGGCGAGACCGGGGCCGACCGCCAGCCCGATCAGCGTCAGCAGCGGGGAGAGCACCAGCATCGCGACCAGCGCGCTGACGAACATCAGCAGCATGCCGCCCAGCATCGGGGCCATGCCGAGCAGCTGCGCGACCACGTTGACGTCGGAGGACGAGCGCGAGACGAGCTGCCCGGTCTCCAGCTTGTCCTGGCCCTGGCCGTCGAGCTGGGTCAGCGCGTCGAAGACGTCGTTGCGCAGGTCGGTCTGCACCTCGATGCCGATCCGCCCGCCGGCGTACCGCCGGGTGCGCGAGACGGCCAGGTTGAGCAGCGCGACGGCGGCCAGGACGATCGCCCAGGGCAGCAGCGGCTGGGTACGGCGCAGGATGACCTCGTCGATGACGGTGCGCTGGATCAGCGGCACGACCACCCCGATACCGGTGATCGCCAGCGAGGCGCCCACCGCGATCACGACGAGCCGCTTGTACCGCCACGTGTAGCCGAGCAGCCGGCGCAGCCAGCGGTCGCCGTCCGTGCCCCCGATACCGGTAGTCGTCACCAGACCCCCATCGTGTCGGCAATCTGACGACCATCATATATGAGAAAGACTCACTAATTCGCGGGCTCAGACCAGCCTTCGCGCGGTGGCCCACCGCGACAGCTCGTGCCGGTTCGACAGCTGGAGCTTGCGCAGCACCGAGGAGACGTGGCTCTCCACGGTCTTGACCGAGATGACCAGCTCGCGGGCGATCTCCTTGTAGGCGTAGCCGCGCGCGATCAGCCGCAGCACCTCGCGCTCACGCGCGGTGAGCCGGTCCAGCTCCTCATCGACCGGCGCGACGGACCCGGAGAACGCGTCGAGCACGAAGCCGGCCAGGCGCGGGGAGAAGACCGCGTCGCCGTCCGCGACCCGGCGAATCGCGTCCACCAGCTCGGCGCCGGTGATCGACTTGGTGACGTAGCCGCGGGCGCCCGCGCGGATGAGCCCGATGACGTCCTCGGCGGCGTCCGAGACCGACAGCGCAAGGAAACGCACGTCCGGCGCGCGCGTGATGCACTGCTTGAGCACCTCGACGCCACCGCCGCCCGGCAGGTGCACGTCGAGCAGCACCACTTGTGGCCGCGTGGCCAGGATGACCGCGACGGCCCGCGGCGCGTCGTCGGCCTCTCCGACGACCTCGACCGCGTCCCCGGCCACTTCGTCCAGCTCCGCGCGCACGCCGGTGCGGAACATCCGGTGGTCGTCCACCAGGACCAGGCGGATCGGCGCGGCGGAAGCAGGCTGCGAATGCGGCTCGAGTTCCCGCGCCCGCTCGTCGTCGTACTCAGTCACGGCGCCACTCTATGCGTACCTCGGTGCCCTCACCGGGCGCGGTGCGGACGCCGGCACGGCCCCCGTAACGGTTCATCCGGCCGATGATCGACTCGCGGATGCCCATGCGGTCCGCGGCGACGTCATCGAGTTCGAATCCTGGTCCGCGGTCGCGCACGTTCACCTCGACGCTCTGCGTGCGCCCGCCCTGCATCTCAACCTCCGCGTAAACGGTGATCGGTGCGCCCTTCGCGTACTTCGCCGCGTTCACCGCCGCCTCCCTCGCCGCGGCCACGCACGCGCGCAGCCGGTCGTCCAACGGCGCGTCGCCGACCGTCACGACCTCGATCTGTACGCCGTGCCGGTCTTCCACCTGAGCCACCGCGGCCTTGACCGCCTGGACGAAGCTCTCCGGCTCGGCGTGGGAGCCGGGCCGCGGGCCGCCGTCGTAGAGCCAGGTGCGCAGCTCCCGCTCCTGCGCGCGGGCCAGCCGCGCCACCTCGGCCGAATCGGCGCTGCTGCGCTGGATGAGCGTCAGCGTGTGCAGCACGGAGTCGTGCATCAGCGCCGCCACCTCGGCGCGCTCCTGCGACCTGATCCGCTCCGAGCGCTCGGCCGACAGGTCGCGCAGGACCCGCAGCAGGAACGGCAGCGCGATCAGCACCACCCCGGCGAGCAGTGCGAGCGCGGCCAGCAGCACCCGGCCGGTGCGCGCCCAGGGCGCCCCGCCGGAGATCAGCACGGTGATACCGCCGAGCACCACGACCGAGCCGAGCAGCGTGCGCGCGAGCGCCGCCGGACCCGCCGGGCGCGCGGAGAACCAGCGGGCGCGCTGCTCGTCGTCCGCCTGCCGCCACAGCACCGCGAGCCCGACCACCACGGCGGTCAACGGTGCCAGCACGCTCCAACTGCCGGGCGAGCCGATGCTGCCGATCCCGGTGGCCAGCACCGCCTCGACGGCGAGCACCGCCAGCAGCACCGAACGCACGCCGGGGCGCGGATCCGAGCGTTCGGCCGGCGGTACCCGTCCGAGCGGGACGAACAGCCAGAACGCCGCGTAGGCCACTACGCCGACGCCATCGACCAGCGCAAGCAGCACGAAGGCGAGCCGCACCAGCCAGACCTCGACGCCGAGATGCAGCGAGAGCCCGCGCGCGACACCGCCGAGCATCCGCCGCTCCGCGGAGCGGTAGAGACGGCGGGTGCCCTCGGGCAGCGGCGGAGTTATCACGCTGGCATCACGTCAGCAATGCTCACACGCCCGGCCGGGCCGCGTCATCGGGGATCACCCGGAGGCCGCCTCGGGGGTGAAGTTCGGGGTCGGATCCAGGGACCGCCCGATGGCGGGGGCCGCGCGACGCGGCAGGCTGGTGCCCATGAGTGATGACGAATACCCGGGGGCACGGGGACCGTGGCCCGGACCGGGAGCGGGAACGGGTTGGGGATCGGGGACGGGCGCCGCGGCCGGCCCGTGGCAGGCGCCGGGGCCGGAGCAGGGGCCGGGCCCGGCCCGCCCGCCGCTGCGC
>JBKOWZ010000188.1:0-3753 GCA_046724665.1 Actinomycetota bacterium | reverse complement strand
CACCCGTTATCGAGTAGAGCTGGCCCACCACCTGGTTGCCCACTGTCATCGCCGAGGCGTACGTGTCGGACGAGCTGAGCCCGGACACGAACAGGACTCCGTTGACGAAGTTGTCCCTCGCGTCGGCCCAGTTGACGCCCTTGTACTGGCTGGTGGACGCGTGGGCCTGGTGCTGGCCGACGGTCACGACCGTCGCCAGGGCGAGCAGGAACGCCACCAGCAGCCTGGAGGCGGTGAGCAGACCGGGACGGCGCGCGGTGTGCACCGCCACCGTATGAACCGGTTGTCGTGCGTTGTTCATCCTGTAGATCCCTTCAGCGTGGGTACTTCCTTGTACTCCAGTGGATGAGGGGTTTCATCGGGCCAGCCATCCGCCGTCCACGGGCAGGACCGCCCCGTGCACGTAGCGCGCCGCGTCGGACGCGAGGAACACGACGGCGCCCATGAGGTCGTCGGGTGCTCCCCAGCGTCCGGCGGGAATGCGCTCGAGGATGCTCGCGGCACGCACCGGGTCGTCGCGCAGCGCCGACGTGTTGTCGGTCGCCATGTATCCCGGTGCGATGGCGTTTACGTTGACGCCGTGTACGGCCCACTCGTTGGCCAGCGCTCTGGTCAGGCCGAGGACGGCGTGCTTGGCGGCGGTGTACGCGGGCACGCGTATGCCGCCCTGGAAGGAGAGCATCGAGGCGATGTTGACGATGCGTCCGCCGCCGCGGGCGAGCATCGTGCGGCCGGCGGCCTGGGAGAGGTGGAAGACGGCGTCGAGATCGACGGCCATCACCTCGTCCCAGTCCGCCGCGGCGAACTCGGCGGCGGGCGCGCGGCGGATGATTCCGGCGTTGTTGACCAGGATGTCGAGCCGGCCCAGCTGCGCGGCGGCCGTGTCCACGGCGGCCGCGAGCCGCGCCGGGTCGGCCGGGCCGAGGTCGCAGGGCACGTAGACGACCTGGCGGCCCGTCGGCTCGATCCGCGCCATCGTCTGCGACGGGTACGTGCGGCCGAGCAACGCGACGTCGGCCCCGGCCTCGGCGAGGGCGAGCGCGCACGCCTGGCCGAGGCCGCGGTTGCCGCCGGTGACCAGGGCGGCGCGGCCGTCGAGCCGGAAGCTGTCGAGGATCATCCTTCGCCCGCCTCGCCTGTCAGAGCCCGAGCTCGCGCAGCGTCGGGACGGTCTGGCCGACCCAGGCGAGGTGCGCGTCCTCGCGCGCGCCCTGCGTGCGCTGCGTACCGGCGAGGAACCAGAGGTAGTAGGTCGTGTACCCGGGCGCGCTGACCACGGTGTGGTATCCGGACGGCATCATCTGCACCGCGTGGTCGCGGACGGTGTAGTTCTCCTCATATCCCTCGTCCGTGTACACGCGGCTGATGCCGAAGCCGTCGCCGGGCTTGGTGCGGAAGTAGTACATCTCCTCGTGCTGCGCTTCGGCGGGCAGCTCGTCGAACGCGTGCCGGTGTGGCGGGTACGTGCTCCAGTTGCCCGACGGCGTGTACGTCTCGCCGACGATCAGCCGGCGGGCCGGCAGGTCCGGCTGCGAGATCTCGGTGAGGATCTGGTGGTAGGTACGGCCGAAGTTGGCCGCGCCCCACCGGCCGGCGGCTACTCGCGCCGGTTCGATGACGTACGGATCGACCGCCAGGTCGCTCGGTGCGCTGGGCAGCGCGATCTCCACCGGCGAGGCCGCTTCGACGGTGACCGGGGTACCGGCCGGGATGTAGACCGAGTGCGGCTTGCCGGAGAAGACGTCGGCGCGCCCGCCCACGGCCGGGAACCTGTGGTCGCCGACGGTGAACGCGGCCGTCCCGCCGAGGACGACGGCGAGGATCTCACGGTCGCCGGACTCGCCCGACCAGGAAGCACCCGCATCGAGCCTCAACAACGTGAAGTCGAGCAGGGCGCACGGATTGAACGGCAGCGTGTTGCGGCCGTGCTCGGCGGGGATGTCGCAGTGGTACCGGTAGTTCATGGGTCCTTTCGGTCCTGTCTCTCGGTGCGTGGTCCGGCGGTCGGTCGGCGTGCCGTTCACCAGGGGTCTGACCAGTCGGGGCGGGCGGCGCGGGTGAGGGCCTCCAGGTAGAAGTAGTCGCCCCACAGCGTTCCTTCGTCGATCCCTATCGCCTTGGGCATGTCGTAGACGCCGTGCAGGATCAGCGCGTTGGACGACGCGTCGCCGGCCGTGGAGTACCCGCTGATGAGCGAGGTCAGGATGCGGGCGGCGGCGGCCCGGTAGCCTTCGCGCCGCGGGCCGTCGGGCAGCTGCTCGGAAAGTTCCATCAGACCGCCTGCGGCGATCGCCGCGGCGGAGCTGTCGCGTTCCTGTCCGCTGCCGTCGGTGAACTCCAGGTCCCAGTACGCGACGTGGTCTGCGGGCAGCCGGGCGATGAAGTAGTCGGCGCAGCGCTGCGCCGCCGCCAGGAACGAGGCGTCGCCGGTGTGCCGGTGGTTGAGCGTGAAGCCGTAGATGCCCCAGGCCTGCCCGCGGGCCCAGCAGGAGTCGTCGGAGTTGCCCTGCTCGGTCTCGCCGCGCAGCGGCCGGCCGGTCGCGGTGTCCCAGTAGAAGGTGTGGAACGTGGTGTCGTCCGGCCGGAGTATGTGGTCGCGCAGTTGGACGGCGTGCCGCCGCGCGGCGTCGGCGTAACGCGGATCCCCGCTGGCCTCGCTCGCCCAGAACAGCAGCGGCGTGTTCATCAGGCTGTCGATGATGGTGCGGCCGCGCTGCCGCGGGTCGTTCAGGTCGCCCCAGGCCTGGATGATCCCGGCCGGTTCGAGCACGCGGGCGAGCAGGTGGTCGGCGGCGGCGAGGGCTGCTGCGCGCGCGGTCTGGTCGCCGGTGCGCCGCCAGGCGCAGACGCAGCTGAGGGTGTAGAGGAATCCGAGATCGTGGGTGGTCAGGTCGATGCCCTGATCGACGCGTTCGGCGAAGCTGCGCACGTGCGCGGTCGCGGCGCGCAGGTACGCCTCGTCCTCGGTCAGGTCGTACGCCAGCCACAGCATCCCCGGCCAGAAGCTGGTGGTCCAGCCCACGTTTCCGCCCTCGGGCAGGCCGCCCGACGCGGGTCGCAGCCGGTATCTGCCCTGCACGGTCGTGTCCCCCGGATAGCGCTCACCGAACTCGGCGATGTTCGCGTCGATGGTGCGCAGCGCGGCGGTCACCGCTGGCCCCGTCGCTTCGGCGTCGGGGCTGGGACGGACGTCGATCGCCGTCATTGCTGTCCTCTCCTCGTTCGTTCGCGGGCCCGCAGGGTGTGCGGACCCACGCCTGCGGCGGGTTCGGCGCAGGCGTCATCAGGCAGGTCTCGGCCAGTGCCGTGGCGGCCACGGCGCTAGCGGGGGATCGGTCCCAGCGCCTCCCGGAGCGTGAAGCGGCTGTTCGCCCAGACCAGGTACAGCAGCGGCGCGGCGGCCAGGCCGAGCGCGAGCGCCGGCCGGCTCGCCACGAGCGCTTCAAGCAGGACGAGCACCGCCATCGAGAACGCGGTCAGATACCAGCGCCGCAGACCCAGGTACAGGCAGGCGCGCAGCGCGTCGCGCAGCCGGACGGTCGGCCGCTCGGCCAGCACGACCAGCGTCAGCAGCGACGTCGCCGCGACCAGGACCATGGCCGTGACGAGCACCGGGATCGCGGCGGCGCCGATCGGCCTTCCCCACGCGGCGCGCGCGTCCACGGCGAACACGACCAGCGCCGCCGTGGCGAGCGCGCCCAGCGCGGTGGCGCGGCGCAGCGAGGCGCGCCAGGCCACCGCGAAGGTGCGGAC
>JBKOWZ010000307.1:0-26490 GCA_046724665.1 Actinomycetota bacterium | reverse complement strand
CCCGCGCCCCGGCCTGCGCGCACGCGGCCAGGTGGCCGCCGGTGACCGTGGCCGTGCCGGTGAAGGCGGCGAGCAGGTCCGGGCCGGTGTGACAGGCGAAGGCGGACTCGTCCAGCGTGCCGAGGTATTCGACCATGAACGTGCTGGATTCGTGCACGAGGCCGCCGACCGCGACCGCCGGCGGGCCGCCTGCGGTCATCGCAGCCTCAGTCCCAGCGCGTGGTAGCCGTGCCTGCCGCGTGCCTCCCGCAGCGGCACGCCGGCGTCCAGCTCCGCCCTGATCGCGGCCTCGACCCGGGCCACCCGGCGCACGGCCTCGGCCGTCTGCTCGGCCAACTCGGCGGGAACGAAAAGGCAGCCGGAGTCGTCGCACACCACGATGTCCCCGGGCCGTACCGTGACGCCGCAGACGGTCACCGGCTGCTGTACCGACTCCAGCAGGGCCCTGTTCTTGCCGGACTTCATGTACGAGCCGCGGCTCCACAGCGGATAGCCGACCTGCCGGATCGCGCCAAGGTCCCGGCACATCCCGTCGATGACCGTGCCGGCGACGCCGTTGCGCGCGGCGGTCACCGAGAGCAGATCGCCCCAGACCGTGCAGTCGGCGCGTCCGTCGTTGGCCGCGACCACGACGGCGCCGGGCGGCACCTCGTCGATGTAGTCCGCGGCCGGGGCCGGCGAGCCGGGCTCGACCGGGACGAAGCGCAGCGTGAACGCCGGGCCGGCCACGCTGTCGGCGCCGGACATGCGCCGCAGCCCGGGCAGCCCGGTGTCGCCGCGGCCGAGCAGGTCGAGCGCGTCGCTCACCGCGGCCGTGCCGTGCCGGGCGAACAGGTCGAGCGCGCTCGCCGCCTCGTCGTCGTCCGGTGCCGTCGCGGGGCCCGCGTCCGTCCACGGTTCGGCCGTCATCGCTCCCGACCCTTCGTCAGTTCCAGATACCGCTCGGTCCGCAGGGTTCCGGTGGGCTCCACGCCCGTCCCCGGTCTTGCCAGCGGCTTCACCCAGCCGGGTGCGTCGAAGGCGAGGCGCGGCTCGGCGCCGTCGTCGTCGTAGTAGGTGTCGCTGGGCCCGACGTCGCTCGCCTCGGTCATGTTCGGCAGCGTGGCCAGCGCGAGATTGGTCCAGCGGCCGATGCCCTGGTCCCACTTGCCGCCGACGAAGGTTGGAATGCCCTCCTGCGCGCAGAAGTCGTGCACGCGCACCGACTCGCCGAGCCCGCCCACCCGGCCGGTCTTGATGTTCGCCATCCGGCAGGCGCCGAGCCGGGCCGCCTCGCGCATCTCGCGCACCGAGTGCACCTGCTCGTCCAGGCAGATCGCGGTGTTCAGCCGATGTTGCAGCGCCGCGGTGCTGCCCAGCAGGTGGCGCGGGAAGGGCTGTTCGAGCGCGGTCAGGCCCAGGCCGTCAAGCCCGACCAGGTGGTCGAGGTGCGATTCGTCGTAGGCCGCGTTCGCGTCGGCGATCAGCGGCAGGTCGGGGAACGCCACGCGCACGGCCTTCACCGGCTCGACGTCCCAGCCGGGCCGGATCTTGATGCGCGCGCGCCGGTAGCCCTGCCGCTGCCGGGCCGCGATGTTCTCCACCAGCTCGTCGATCGTCGGCTCGATGCCGGCCGTGGTGCCGACCGGGACCGGCCGCACGCTGCCGCCCAGCTCCTCGCACAGCGGGCGCCCGTTCAGCCGCGCGCGCAGATCCCACAGCGCGGTCTCCAGGGCGCCCTTCGCCTCTTCGTGCCCGTTCACCTCGCGCCACAGGTCCATGCAGGAGCGCGTGGTGGCGCCGCCGGCGTCGAGCAGCATCGGCCCGAGGAAGCACTCGATGACGTACCAGGCGGTCTCGATGGTCTCGTAGTTGTAGAACGGGGTCTCCATCGCCGTGCACTCGGCCCGGCCGGTTCCGGACGCCTCCCCGGTGCCGCCCTCGACCTCGACCACGAGCTTGGTCCAGGTGTGATACCGCTGCCAGCGGTTCTCGAACGGCCGGTTCAGCCGCGCGGTCACCAGCCGCAGGCTGACGCGCTCGACCGCGAGCACCGGCTCCCCGGTCAACTCGTCGTACCGCGTGTCCATCAGGCCCCTCCCTCGGCCGGCGTCACGTGGACCGCCAGCTTCTGGCCGCCCTGGAAGACGTTGATCCTGGCTTGCAGCCCCGCCTTGGAGCCGGGGAAGGCGACCCGGCCGCCGATCAGGTAGGTGTCGAGGCTGGCGGGCATCGCCACCGCCCGGACCGCGGGTCCGTCCGGTCCGGCCGTCACGCGCAGCACGGGATACGCGGTCGGCGCGACGTACTGCTGCACCACGGCGGGCCCCTTCAGCGCTCGGCCGATCGCGTCGGCCCACGCCGCACGGGTCACCGCGCGACCGACCGTCACGCCGTCGCCGCGGATGTCGTAGGGCTCCTTCAGGACGTACCGGTGCTGCTCGTCCACGATCCGGTCGGTCAGCGCGGCGTCGGCGCGCACCCGCCGGGTCCAGGGCAGCACCAGTTCGGCGAGCCGTCGCTCGCGCGCGTCGAACCAGGGGGCGAACCGCTCCTCCTGCACCAGGGCCAAGGTCAGCTTGCTCTCCGCGACATACCGGCTCGCGAACGAGTTGACGTGCACCAGGTCGGTGCGGGTCAGGATCTCGCACCAGCGTCTGTTCAACTCGGGGTCCTGCCGGGTCAGCTGCTCCCACGCGACGGTGTTGACCTTGTTCCAGCACGCGTCGATCCGCCGGCCCGCGACCACCGCGCGGCCGCCGACCGCGGTGACTTCGCGCGGGTCGGCCACGAGGCAGTCGATGCCGAGCGCGTGGAAGTGCGCCACCATCTCCCGGCTCTCGACGTTGGACGCCGCGTGCGGCTGAAGCACGGCGACGGTGCGCGCCGTGCCCGACGCCGACAGCGACTCGGTGAGCACTGCGGGCAGCGCGGTGTCCCGGGGCGCGACGTGCGGCGCGTGCGGCGGCACCGGGATGCCGAGGCCGTCGAGGATCGCGAGCACCACGGCGTGCACCCGCGGGGTGAACAGGGTGCCGGCCGGGGCGTCCGCGTTGTTCTCCAGAACGCGCAGGCGCTCAGTGCCCTGCTCCAGATAGCCGTCCAGCCGGCAGACCCGCACGTCCGCGCCGCGGCCCGAGGCCGCCTCGGCGGCGATCAGCTCCTCGGCCGTGGCCGGCAGGCCGTACCAGGCGCGTATCTCGGCGTCGGCGACGTAGAGCCGCGCCACCTTTCCCAGAAGCCTGACGTACTCCTCCAGGACGGGCACGGCGCGGGCGTACGCGCCGCCGCGCACGAACAGCGGCAGCGGGGAGAGCTCGAAAGCCTTGTTGCGAAACGTAGGCGCCGCCGCCTCGACCCGAGCCGCCTCGGCGGCCGTGGCTGCACCGGCCTCGACCAGCCGGGCCGCGACGCCGAACGCCGCCGACCAGTCGATCAGCCCGGCCAGGCCGGGCTCCGGCGGCTCGCCGTCCGCGACCTGCTCTGCCGCTGAGTCCGCTGTCGCTGTGTCCCCTGTCGCAGCGTCCTCAGCCGGCGCGCTCTGGCTCATCTCTTCCTGAACCGTCATAACCCCTCGCTCGCCAAGTCTCGGATCGGCGGCCCGCACCCGGGCGGCAGCCGCCGTCAGCGGTGGACGGCCTGCGCGCCGGGCGGCGCCGTCGCGGCGGCCGCCGCTTCGCGCACCTCGATGAAGTAGCGGGTGATCAAGGCTCTGGTGACCGGTCCCGGTCCGGCGCAGTGCGGGAGCGGCGGGCGTCCGTCGAAGGAGTGCACCGGGGCGAACTCGATCCCGGTTCCGCACAGGAACGCCTCGTCGGCCGCGTACGCGTCCTGCCGGCTCAGCTGCGCCTCCGCGGCCGTGAGGCCGAGTTCCGGCGCGACACGCAGCACCCAGGCGCGGGTGATGCTCGGCAGCACATCCTCCGAGAGCGCCGGCGTGCTCAACACTCCGTCGCGCACCAGGAACAGCGCCGCGGTCGGCGCCTCGGACAGCCGGCCGTGCCGGTTGGTCAGCACGCAGCCGTCGAACCCGGCCTCCCGCGCTTCCAGCCAGGCCAGGCGCGGCCCGGCGTAGTTGGCCACGTTCTTCGCCGCCGGGGGATGCACCTCGGGCGAGCCGCGCTGCCACGCGCTGATGCCGAGCCTCATGGACCGGCGGTCGGCGAGCCACGGCTTGCGGCCCATCGGCGCCGCCGTGACGGTGAGCTCCGGCACCCCGGCGTCGCTCAGGTCCCCGGGGTTGAACGGAGTGGCCGCGATACGTACGTAGGCGTCGGCGCGGATGTCGTTGCGCTCGGCCAGCTCGCCGACCAGCGCGGGCAGCCGGTCGAGCCCGGGGTCGGGCAGCCGCATGGCCTCCAGCGACCGCGCCATCCGCCGCACGTGCTCGTCCAGCAGGAAGGGATGCGCCCGGCCGCCGTCGCGCGGAGCGTACAGGCGCACCCCTTCGAACACGGAGATCCCGTACCGCATCGCCAGGCTGCCGACGGGGACCACGGCCTCGGCGCGCGTGGTCCACCGTCCGCGGAAGTACACCCACGGGTAATCGTGTTCTGTCACAGTGTCCACACGTCCCGGTCGTTCGCGGTCGCCGCGCCCGCCCGCGCCGCGGTGCGGGCGGCCGCGCGCCGCTGCGGCACTACTGCTCCTCGGAGTACACGAACACCGGCTCCTGCGGGTCGTAGCCCTCGCGCAGGATCGCGTCGAAGTGCTGGTGGCGCAGCTCGATCGCCTGCCGCAGGCTCTCGCGCGCGTCGGCCTGGCGCTGCGGGGTGTCGCAGTACCGCTCCAGCAGGGTGCGCAGCGGCTCGGTGTGCTCGTCCTCGAGTTCGCTGACGCCCGCCTGGTCCGAGTCGCTCGACGCGTGGTGGACGAAGAACTCGTAGCCCCAGCGCGGCAGCTTGTAGGTGTCGCGCATGACCGCCATCATGCTGTGCCCGGAGCTGTTGGTGATCGGCGGCTGGCCTTCCATCAGCAGCAGCACCGAGGCCGCGCCGACGGTGAAGTGGACGTTGGTGTCGTTGCACGCGGTCCGGTTGTGCGCGACCAGCGCGACGGTCTCCGGGAACGGCTCGATGTTCGGCAGGTCCGCGGGGTCGAGGCCCACCGCCCGGCCGAAGTCCTCGAAGGTGTCCACGTGCCGCTTCGAGTTGGTCAGGCCGCCGGTCTCCTCCTCGTAGGCGTTCTCCACGAAGGAGCGGCGCAGGTCCAGGTCGTCGGCGCGCATGCCGACGCCCATGAGGTTGCGCGTCCACCAGCTCTTGACCGGCCAGCGCTGGGCCACGAAGGTCTGGAGCAGCCGCTGGGTCGCCTTGCCTTCCAGGATGGTCTGATACAGCGGGCTCGTGGTCTTGCGCCGCTCCGAGATCATGGCTTCGAGCTCTTCGATGAACGCGTTGGGCATTGTCCGCCTCCAGGGCTGCGACGGGCCGGACCGGGCGGGTACGCCGGCGGCCGGGATGGGTGAGGGTGCGCGGCGGCGCGTGGTCAGCGCGCCGTCTCGAGGCCGTCGAGGAGCGAGAAGACCGTGGTGAGCTCGTCCGCTCTGATCGCCTCGAGGCTCTCCAGGTTCAGGTCGAGGATTCCGCCGGCGATCGCCTCGCACCAGGCGCGCAGCCGCCCGCCCTTCCAGGGCGCCAGCAGCGTCGGCACGGCCTCGGCCAGCGGGGTGAACTGGAGTTCGATGCGTCCGCACGAGCGCAGATAGGCGGTGATCAGCTCCAGCGCGAGATTGCCGCCGCCCTTGCCCATGCCGCCCATCGAGGCGTCGATATGGCTGAATCCGCTCGCCGCCGCGGCCAGGGCGTTGGCGAACGCCATGCTGATGCCGTCGTGCGCGTGGAAGCCGAGCGTCAGCCCGGCCGCCTCGCGCACCCGGGCGCTGAGCCGGGCGACCTGGTCGGGGAACAGGCTGCCGTTCGAGTCGGCGAGGTAGAAGACGTCGGCCCCGATCCGCTCGGCCTGCTCGGCGGCGGCCAGGACCTGATCCTGCGCCAGTTCGCTGACCCGGATCAGGTTGACCGCGAAGGCCATGCCGGTGCCGTGTACGGCCTCGACGAACGGGGCCAGCGCGGCGACCGAGTCCGGCCGGGTGGGCATGCGCACCATCCGCACCCCGAACGGGGCCAGCGCGACCAGGTCCTGCGCCCGGATGTCGGCCGCGTGGGCCATGACCACCAGGCCGGGATGCTGGTCGCCCGCGCCGGCCGCCTGCTGCAAGCGTTCGAGATAGGCCGGGGGACAGCTCGCGGAGGGCAGTTCGGCGCCGTCCGCGGCATGGCGGCGCGGGCGGAGGTATCCGACCTCGACGTTGGGCACGCCGGCCGCGGCGCAGGTGCGCACGACATGTTCGGCCTGCTCGGTGGTCCAGCTGTGTCCGTTGACGTATCCGCCGTCCCGGATCGTCACGTCGAGCAGGACTGTGTCTTTCACGTCTTTCGCGAACGTCGCCATCGCACTTCCGATTCGGAAAGGTCGTGCTAGCCAATGCTCATCCGTATCCGGGCACGCCGAATCGACTGCCGGGACACGGCGGGTTTTGCCATGAGAAAAGGAGCGTGAAAAGGAGGTCAATGAAACGGCGCCCGCGCCTGGAGCGCATTCTGGACTGCTGATTTCCCGCGGCCATAGCACATGGCAGCGTCGTGTAAATCAGAGTAGGCAGATAGTGAAGAGAGGGTCAAGGGCGCGAAGGATTCATGGCGCGATCGATGGCGTCCACTGGTTGGACTCGGTTACCCGCAGCCAAATCCCCATGTCGCGGCGCGGTACTCGGCGCGGGGCGGCGAGATCATGGCTGAAATCGCCGCCATCCAGCCGTGATACGGCTGTGATAGCCGTTCTCCTTGTTTTAAGAGTGCTGGATGGGCTCCTCCTTCGGCTGTTGCGCCGGCGCCGCGGCGGGCATCGTGCGCAGCCGCGCCACCGGAGAGAAGAACGCTGATGCGGTGAACGCCACACCGGCCGCGCCGAAGATCCACAGCGCGACGCGCAGCCCCAGGTGCGCCGCCAGCAGACCCGCCACGGGTCCGCCCACCGCGCCCAGGCCGAACATCACCGCGCGCATGGCCGCGTTCATCCGGCCGAGCAGCTCCGTCGGCGTCATCAGCTGCCGCAGCGTCAGGATCAGGACGTTGACCAGCGCGATGCCGCACAGCGAGATGAAGAACGCCACGGTGAACATGGCCTCGACGGCGAGCCGCGGCCCGCCGGCCAGCGGGATGAGCAGCAGCGCCGGGAAGGCCAGGCCGAGCGCCAGGACGTACAGCCGGCCCGGCGGCAGCTTGCTGATCAGCCGGCCGGCCAGCAGCGCGCCGAGGACGCCGCCGGCCGCGCCGAGCGAGAGCACCACGCCGAGCGCCGAGGCCGGGATGCCCTTGGAGCGCACGGCGTAGAGCACGAAGACCGGCTCGGTAGCCGCGATCACCAGGTTGCACGCCCCGCCCACGAGCGCCACCGCGCGCAGATAGGGGCTGCGCAGGACGAAGCGCAGCCCGTCCGCCAGGTCGGCGGTCAGCGGACGGCGCTCGGCCGGGGCCGGCGGGGCGGGCTCGGGCGTGCGCAGTGACAGCAGCGAGAGCACCGAGCCGAGGTACGTCGCGGCGTTCACCGCCAGCGCGCCCGGCGCGCTCAGCACACTGGTCAGCACTCCGGCCACGCCGGGCCCGGCCGCCTCGGAGGCCGAGGCCGAGGCGCCCAGCTTGGCGTTCGCCTCCATCAGGTCGTCCCGCTGGCGCAGCAGGGTCGGCACGAACGACATCCAGCTGACGTCGAAGAGCACCGCCGCGCTGGCCACACCGAGCGTGATGACCATCAGCAGCGGCAGGCTCAGCCGGTCCGCGGCATACAGCAGCGGCACCGCCGCGATCAGCACCAGCCGCACCGAGTTCGCCGCCAGCATCGCGGGCCTGCGCCGGTGGCGGTCGATCCAGACCCCGAACAGCGGGCCGAGCACGAGGTACGGCACCATCTGGAGGAACTTGATCAACCCGAGCTGCTCAGGGCCGGCGCCGAGGACCAGCACCGCGGTCAGCGGCAGCCCGAGTGCGGTGATCTGCGCGCCGAACAGCGAGAACGTCTCACCGGACCAGAACATCATGAAGTCGCGGTGGTGCCACAGGCTGCGCCTGGCCGCGACCTGCTCGCGCGGCGGCGCGGCGGTCTCGGTCATCGGCCCGCTCCGTCGCCGTCGAGGGCGGACACCTCGCTCAGCGCCCGGCGGATCAGCCCGCTGAGCGTGACGAGACCGCCGCCCTGCCAGATCGAGTAGTGGCCGCCGGGCACGACGTGTTCTTCCGCGTTCGGCGCCAGGTCGCGCCACCTGCCTGCCGCCTTCGGCGTGTCCTGTGCGCGTATCGCCAGGACCCGGCCCGGGTAACCGGCGTCGGCTCGGTACTCGGCCATCGCGCGGGTACCGCCCCGGAAGACCCCGTATCGCCGCGCGAGGGTCACCTCGTGCAGTTCCGCGGGGATCACGCCCTTGTCCGCGAGGGCGTCGAAGACCGCGCTGATCGGCTCCGACACCGGCACCGAGTCGATCACCGCGTCCACGCCGTCCGGATCGGGATCGGCCATCAGATCGGCGACGAAGCGGCGCAGCACCAGCCGCTCCTGCGGCAGCGGCTTCGGCCCGGAGACCGGGACCGGCGCGTCCACGACGATCAGCACCGGCACCGGCAGCCCGGCGGCGGCACGCCGGCACGCCATGTCGTAGGCGACCACGCCGCCGAGCGACCAGCCGAGCAGGCAGGCCGGCGCGTCGCCCTGATGCTGCGCGATGGCGTCGAGGTAGGCGCTTGAGAGGTCCGCGACGTGCTCGCACACAGGCTCGTCGTCGTCGAAGCCCGGCGCGTCCAGCGCGTAGACCGCCTGCCCCGGGTCGAACGCGGCGGCCAGCGGCAGGTAACCGTAGGGCGAGCCCGACGCGGGCGGCACGCAGTAGAGCGGGGCGGCGTCGGAACCGGGCCGGATCGGCAGCAGCCGGTCGGGAAGCACCTCAGGACGCATCGTCGGCCCCCGCTCCGGCCGCGCCCGCGCCGCGGCCCGCGGCGGCCAGCAGCCCGTCCACGAGCTGCGCGACCTTGCGCACCGTGGCGTCGGCGAACATCGAACGCAGCTTCACCTTCACGCCGAACTCCTGCGAGAGCCGGCTGACGACCCGCATGGCTTGCAGCGAGTTGCCGCCGATCTCGAAGAAGGGCCGGTCCACGCTGACCCGCTCCACCTCGAGCACCTCGGCGAAGTGCTGCGCGACCAGCCGCTCGGTCTCGGTCTCCGGGGCGGCGTAGCCCGCATCCTCGTCGGTCGGCGCCGGTTCCGGCAGCGTCGCGCGGTCCACCTTGCCCGAGCGGGTCACCGGCAGCGCGTCCAGCTCCACCCAGGCCGTGGGCACCATGTACTCCGGCAGCCGCTCGGCCAGGTGCTCGCGCAGCTGCGCGAGCTGCGGCAGGGCGCCGCCGGGCGCCGCGGTGACGTAGCCGACCAGCCGGGGGTCGCCGCCCGGTCCGGGCCGCACCGCCACGGCGGCCGTTCCCACGCCGGGGTGGGCGAGCAGCGCCGACTCGATCTCCTCCAGCTCGATGCGCAGCCCGCGCAGCTTGACCTGGTTGTCCAGCCGGCCGAGGAATTCCAGCTCGCCGTCGCCGTTCCACCGCACCACGTCGCCGCTGCGGTAGACCCGGCCGCCCGGGTGGAAGGGGTCGGCGACGAACCGGGCGCCGGTCAGCTCGGGCTGGTTCAGATAGCCGCGGGCCAGCCCTTCGTCGCCGCCGATCAGCAGCTCGCCGGGCACGCCCGCCGGAACCAGGTTGTCGTGCCTGTCCACCACGTAGACGCGCCGCTCGTCGAGCGGTCGCCCGATCGGTGGCGCCGAGTGCCACTCCCGGTGCGGGCACACGTAGGCGGTGCAGCCCACGGCGGCCTCGGTCGGGCCGTACACGTTGATCAGGCGCCTGCCTGGCGTGTTCCACAGGTTGACGATCTGCGCCGGCAGCGCCTCGCCGCCGACCATGATCTTGGCCAGCTCCGGGTACGGCTCGGCGTCGAGGACCGCGAGGACCGAGGGCGGCAGGCAGATGTACGTCACCCGCTCGGCGCGCATCAGCTCGGCCAGTGCGCCGGTCGATTCGTCGGCCTCCGGGTGCACCTGGACGATCGTCGCGCCGGCCGAGAGCCCGGCGAAGATCTCGCCCTGCGACATGTCGAAGGTGAGCGCGGCCCGCTGGAGCATCCGGTCCTCGGCGCCGAGGTCGAACAGGCGCCGGTAGGACTCGGTGAAGCACTGGAGCGCGCGGTGCTCGATCAGCACCGCCTTCGGGTTCCCGGTGCTGCCGGAGGTGTAGATCAGATAGGCGAGCGCGTCCGGGTCCGTCGCGGGCTCGGCGCCGTCCTCGGCCGCCTGCGCGACGAGCTCCCACTCGGTGTCCAGCGCGATCGTGGACCAGTCCGCGGACTTCGGCACCCGTGCGCGCACCCGCTCCTGGGTCAGGACCAGGGTGGCTGCGGTGTCCCGCAGCATGAACTCCAGCCGGCCGGCCGGGTGGCGCGGGTCCAGCGGCGCGTAGGCCGCTCCGGCTTTCATCACGCCGAGCATGGCGACCAGCGCTTCGGGGTCGCGCTCCATCGCCATGGCCACGATCTGCCCGCGGCCGATCCCTTCCCGGCGCAGGTAGGCGGCCAGCTGCCCGGCCCGCCGGTCCAGCTCGCCGTAGGTCATCCGCCTGCCGTCGAACACCGCCGCCGGATGGTCGGGCCGCTCGGCGGCCCGGTGCGCGATCGTCTGGTGCAGCGGCTCGCGCTGGTACGGCGGCGACGGCGCGCGTCCGAGGTCGAGCAGCCGCTCCCGCTCGGCGGCGTCGAGCAGGGGTATTCGGGAGACCGGAGTGCTCGGCTCGGCGCAGGCGCCCGCGAGCGCCTGGACGAAATGCCCGACGAAGGCCTCGATCCGCCACGCGTCGAAGAGATCGGCGGCGTATTCGACCTCCAGGCGCACGCCCCGCGCGGACTCCACGAAGGTGAGCGACAGGTCGAAGCGGGAGGCGAGCACGGAGCCGTCGAATGGCGTCGCCTCGATCCCGGGCAGCGCCGGCCCGCCGGCGGAGTTGCGGTCGCCCAGCATCTGCACGCTGACGCCGAACAGCGGGTTGCGCCCGGCGTCGCGGGTCGGCCGCAGCCGGTCCACGACCCGCTCGAACGGCACGTCCTGATGGTCGAAGGCCTCGAAGACGGTGTCGGCGACATGGTCGAGCACGTCGGCGAACGCGGTGTCGCCGTCCGCGCGCACGCGCAGCACCACCATGTTGGTGAAGTAGCCGACGACCCGCTCCAGCGCCGGGTCGGTGCGCCCGAGCGCCGCGGTGCCGAGCGCGATGTCGTCCTGGCCGGTGTAACGGGCCAGGACGACGGCCAGCGCCGCCGACAGCACCATGAACAGCGACACGCCCTCCTGCGCGGCCAGTGCGCGCGCGGCGTCGAGCACGTCGTCGGGCAGGTCGGCGACCAGCCCGGCGCCGACGTGGCTCTGCTCGGCCGGACGCAGGCGATCGGTCGGCAGGTCGAGCACGGGCAGGCCGCGCAGCTGCTGCTCCCAGTAGTCGAGCTGCTCGTCGAGCGTCCCGTCGCGCAGCGCGGCCTGCTGCCGCGCGGCGAAGTCGCGGTACCGCAGCGTCGCCCCGCCGGCCTTGGCCGGCAACGGCGCGCCGCCGATGCGCGCGGCGTACGCCGCGGTCAGGTCCGTGTTAACCAGCGTGGCCGACCAGCCGTCGGTGACCAGGTGGTGGTAGACCTGCACGAGGATGTGCTCCTGCGGGCCGAGCCGGAAGAGCGTGAACCGGTAGAGCGGCCCTGCGACGAGGTCGAAAGGCGCCGCCGCGAAGGCGTCCACCTGCTCGCGGGCACGCTCCTCGCGCTCCTGCGCGGCCGACCCGCTGATGTCAATGCACGGCAGCGGCACCGTCTGCGGCGCCGCCGCGATCCGGGCGCTCGGTCCGGCCGGCCCCGAGTCGAACGTGCTGCGCAGCGCCTCGTGCTCGCGTACGACGTCCGTCAGGCTCGCCTGGAGAGCCTCGAGGTCGAGCGGGCCGACGAGGCGGTGGGCGACCGACACGTTGTAGGTCGGCCGGCCGGGCTCGAGCTGTTCCAGAAACCACAGCTGCTCCTGGCCCACCGACAGCGCGGCGGTCGTGTCGTCCCCGTGGGTTTCCTCATGGCCGGCATTGCCGGGATAGTCCTGTTCGGACATGGCCTTGCTCCCCTTCTGGTGCGCACTGCGAAATCAGATCCCCCGTACTCCCGGCCGCGTGTACGCGCGCATGGCGAGCCCCACCCGCCAACGCATGCCCCCGCTCGCCGGTCGACCGAAGAGTGATCAGTCAACAGACCTCTGATCAGCGTATCTGCGTGCCCGCGGGCGCAGTCTTGTACGTTTCATGCATGCGCACTCGTGCAGACGTCCGCGCGGACGTCACGGCATGGCGGCCCGCGGTGCCCGGCATCCGCGAGGTCTTCCATGCGCGTTTCGAGGGGCACAGCTATCCGCTGCACACCCACGATGCGTGGACGCTGCTCATCGTGGACTCCGGCGCGGTCAGCTACCGGCTCGACCAGCGGGACCACCTCGCGCACCGCGACCTGGTCACCCTGCTGCCGCCGCGCGTGCCGCACGACGGCCGGTCCGTCCTGCCCCAGGGCTTCCGCAAGCGGGTGCTGTACCTGGACTACGCGCCGCTGGGCGAGGAACTGAGCGGCGCCGCCGTCGATCGGCCCGACCTGCTCGATCCGCTGCTGCGGCTGCGGGTGCACCAGCTGCACAACACGCTGTTGGGGTTCGGCGAGCGGCTTGAGGTGCAGAGCCGGCTGGCGTTCATCGTCGAGCGCCTCGTGCGCCATCTGCGTCCACGCGCGGCCGGCGACGCCGCGGACTGCGATCCCAAGCTCGCGCATCGCTTCAGGGAGCTGCTGGACGCGAGCATGCCGCAGGGTCTGACCCTCGACGAGGCGGCGGACGTGCTGGACTGCTCGGCCGCGCACCTGGTGCGGGCCTTCGGCCGCGAGTACGGCATCCCGCCGCACCGCTACGTGACCGGCTACCGGGTGGACCTGGCCCGCCGGCTGCTGCTCGAGGGGTGCGCGCCGGCCGACGTCGCCGCGCTGGCCGGGTTCTACGATCAGTCCCATCTGACCCGGCACTTCAAGCAGCTGCTCGGCACCAGCCCGGCCCGCTACGCGCGCAGCGGTCCCCGGCTGTGAGCGCGACCCGGCGCCGCGGACCGCAGTATGACGTACAGTCAGGAGCCATCACGTGAGCGATCACCACACCGCGGGTCCCGTTGACCTGCCGAGCGCCTACGCCTCCTTCGCCGACGAGATCTGGGCGCCGCGGATCGCCGCGACGGTCAACGACTACGACGTGAAGATCGCCAACGGCGACGGCGGGTACGTCTGGCACGCCCACCCGGACACCGACGAGTTCTTCCTCGTGCTCGAGGGCGAGCTGACCCTCGAGCTCGACGGCCGGGACCCGGTCGTGCTCGGACCGCAGCAGCTGTTCACCGTGCCGCGCGGCCTGCGGCACCGCCCCTCGGCCGTGCCGGGCACCCGCGTGCTGTTCTTCGAGCCGCGCGGCACCGTCAACTCCGGCGACGCGGACGTGAGCGGCGACCCGTGGGTCGTCTCCACCACCGGCCTCACCCTCGGCGGCGGGTCGCAGGCGCCGGCGGAAGCCGGCTGACGCCGAGCGGCGCGGGACCACGCAGCCGCACAGCCGCACGTACGGGTGTCGGCATGCGTCCGCTATGAGCGCTAAGCTCTGATTCGAGACAAGTTGAGACGACTGTCGGGGGAGTCCGTCTGGCGCCCGTCGCCGGAAGGAGATCTCCGTCCCCATGCGCCTGTCGATTCCGATCGCCCTGCTGCTCGGCCTGGCCGTGCTCTTCCTCGTCCGCAAGGACGAGCTGAAACCCTCTCACGCGCTCGTCGCGATCCTGCTCGGCTTCTACCTGTCCGCGACCGAGGTGGCCGGCGGGATCGGCCAGTTGGGCACCATGATCGCGGCCGTGCTCGGCGGCGCCCTCGCCGACGGCCACGGACACTGACACCGAAACTGACACCCGGACCGACACCGGCACCGAGACGAAGCCGCCCCGCCTCCTGCGTAGTGCGGACGCCAGAGGCGGGGCGGCGGTATTCAGTTGCCGATCAGCACGCTGTTCCCGCCTGACCCGCGGTCAGGCGGGCTGTAGTCATTTGACCGAGAAGTCGTCCGCGTAAACGTTGCCCTGTGCGTACCATCCGTGCACGTATATGGTCACGTTCCCGGACGAGCCGGTGGTGAAGCTCACCGACAGCTGCGTCCACGAGCTCGACGAGGTCCACGTGCTGGCGCTCGCGCCGCCGCTGACGCCGATGAACGCGTAGTTGCCCTGCACCCATCCGCTCAGCGTGTAGGTGGTGTTGGCCTTGAGGCTGAGCGTCTGGTCGATCTCGCCGGTCTGGCTCCCGGTCGGCGCGATCAGCGCGGCGCGGCTGCCCGAGTGCACCGGGCTGGAGACCGCCGAGTCACCCGGTTGGCCGGTCCACGGACTCAGGCTGCCGGCCTCGAAGCCGCCGTTGACCAGCGAACCGCCGCCGGTGCTCGTTCCGTTGACCGTCAGCGTGTAGGTGGCGCTGTGGCTGCCGGAGGTCGCCCGGCCGGTCAGCGTGATCGCGTACGTGCCCGGCGCCGTGGTGGACGCGGTGGCGAACGTCACCGTGGACGAGCTGCCCGCGGTCACCGAGGCCGGGTTGAACGAGACCGTCACGCCGGAGGGCGCGCCCGAGGCCGACAGGGCCACCGACTGCGCCGAGCCCGAGGTCACCGCGGTGCTCACGGTGGCCGTGGCCGACGAGCCCGGGTTCACCGCGGCCGAGCCGGGCGAGACCGCGACCGAGAAGTCGTTGCCCGGGTTGGTGGTGCCGCCGGTGAACGGCTCGAAGGTGTGGCTGAAGTACCACTGGCTCTGCGAGATGCCCGAGCAGTTGTCCTGGGCCCCGCCGCCGGGGCAGTTGCCGTTGTCCCGCTGGAGCGCCCAGAACGACAGCTCGGCGATGCCCTTGCTGACCGCCCAGTTGTACACGGTCGTCGCGTCGGTGGTGGTGAAGGTCTCCGCGGGGCCGTAGTCATCGACGCCGGGCATCTCGGTCACGCCGATCATGCCCCACAGCTGGGACGCGCTCTTCGACGGGTACAGCGAGGCCAGCTGGCTCTCCAGCCCGGCCGCCGCGGTCTGGGTGTCGGTGGCCATCTGGTGCGACGTGCCGGTGTAGTAGTCGAACGTCATGATGTTCACGACATCGACGCGCGCGTTGTTCGCCACGGCGTTCTGAAGCACCGCGAGGCCGTCGGAGGCCAGGCCGTTCTGCGTGGTCGGCAGGGTGTAGGTGAACTGGAGGGTGTGCCCGGTGCCGGCGGCCCAGCTCTCCGCCTGTGCGATCGCCTTGTTGCGCCGGTCGATGGCCGCGCCGTTGCTCAGCGAGTTCGCCTCGACGTCCAGGTCGATCCGGGTGATGTTGTAGGTGGTGACCAGGCTCTCGAAGACGGACGCGATCGAGCCGACGTTGGTGCAGCTGTCCGCGATCTCGGTGTTCGTGGTGTCCGCGGCGTAGCCGCCGAAGGACGGGATGACGTTCCCGCCGCCGGCCTGGATGGTGCTGATGTCGCTGCCGAAGGTCGAGGAGGAGATCGGCTGGCCGGTGCTCCCGTTCCAGTAGGCGGTGCACGAGCCCGCGGACGCGGTTTGCAGGAACGCCATGGTCAGGTACTTGGCGCCGGACTGCGAGGAGAGGGCGGCCGGGCTGTCGCCGGTCCACGCCTCGAAGTAGGGGGCGAACACGTGGGCGGGGATCGTCGCCGCGTGCGCGGCGGTCGCGCCCACGACGACTAAGCCGCCGGCCGCCGCGGCGGTCGCGGCGGCGGTCAGCGCGGCGCGGACGGCGGTGGCCACGGGCCGGGGCGACGACGATCGGGCAAAGCGTAAACGCATGGATACTCCAGCGGGACGGAACGGCGGATGTACCGGAGCGCGGGACGTCCCCGTCGCGGCACCGGATCGTTCGAGTTGCCGCGCCGGCCAGCGTCGCCGTAGCCGCGCCGAACGCGTGGAGCAGGGGCCGCCCGGTGGAGCGGTCCAGCTCCGAGCCCGGTCGGCCATCAGTGGTATGTACCACCGCAGGCCATGATTGGACTAGACCATGCGGCTGTCAAGGACTCTGCCGAGAACTGTTGCGGGCGCACGCGGCGGGCAGGCCCGCCCCGGCGCGGCCGGCGGCGCGAGTGCGGATACGCTCGGCATGGCCGGGTAGTTCAGAACCCGACGAGACGAGAAGTGGGGCACCGCGATGTTCGAGCTGGGTACCGACGGGCCTTCGGTGATCCTGGCGGGAGTGGACGGCTCGGAGTCCTCGATGCGTGCCGCGGCGTATGCGGCCGGGATGGCGCGCCGGGCGGGCTCGAAGCTGGTGCTGGCCTACTTCCGGCCGATCGGCTCGGCCAACCCGCAGGTCGGCGCGGCGCTGGTGCAGGTCGGCATGGAGAACGCCGCCGAACTCGAGCGGCAGTTGCGCGAGGCGTCCGACCGGCTGCCGCCGGAGCACCGGGCACGCTGGGAGTTCTACAGCGCGGAGGGCGACCCGTACCACGGCCTGCTCGAACTCGCCGACCGGATCAGGGCGGACGCGGTGGTGATCGGCACCTCCGAGCAGGCGGGCCACCGCTTCCTCGGCTCGGTCGGGGTGCGCCTCGTCAAGGCAGGCCGCTGGCCGGTCACCGTCGTGCCGTAGCGCCGCCGAGCCGCCGAATGGAGACGCCTACTCGCGCACGACGCAGCGGAAGCCGAGGTGGCAGGTGGCGGTGTCCTCGCTCTGCCCCTGGCGCGCCGCCGGCCGGTAACGCAGACAGTAGTTCGGCGCGCACAGGTGCGAGCCGCCCTTGGTCACCCGCCGGGGGAAACGCTCGACGAGCTCGTCCGGCTCCAGGTCGATGATCTGCGGATTGTGCGGCGCGCAGCACGAGGCGCGGGCGCTGTGGTCCGCGGTGAAATAGTCGGCCGTCCACTCCCACACGTTGCCGGTCATGTCGTAGAGCCCGTATCCGTTGGGCGGGTACATGCACACCGGCGTGGTCCCCGGCCGCTCGTTGGCGCGCGGCCCGGGGGAGTACTGCCAGGGGAACTCGCCGTGCCAGGTGTTCGCCATCCGCCGGTTCAGCGGCATGAACTCGTCGCCCCACGCGTACGCGGCCCCCTCGAGGCCGCCGCGCGCCGCGAACTCCCACTCGGCCTCGGTCGGCAGGCTCTTGCCGGCCCACGCCGCGTACGCGGTCGCGTCCTCGTAGGCGACCTGGGTGACCGGGTGCATCTCCTGCCCCAGCACCGTGGTCTGCGGGCCGCGCGGGTGGCGCCAGTTCGCCCCGGGCACGTACGTCCACCACTGCCGCCAGTCGTCCAGCTCGACCTGCTGCTGCGGCATGCTGAACACCAGCGCGCCGGGCACGAGCGTGTCCGGCGCGGCGGCCGGGTAGTCGGCGGGGTCGGGGATGCGCTCGGCCACGGTCACGTACCCGGTCGCCTTCACGAAGCGGCGGAACTCGGCCACGGTGACCAGGTGCCGGTCCATCCAGAACGCGTCCACCGACGCGACGTGGACCGGCTTCTCCTCCGGATAGAAGTCGGCGCTGCCCATCAGGAACGTGCCGCCGGCGATCCGGACCATGCCTCGGTGCGTCTGCGCGACGCTTGTCACGCGCGGAGAAATCACATCCTGCATGTGCCACACCTTGCATCAGCCGGCGCGGCGCCGCCCCCTGGCGCGCCGCCCCCGTGCGGCGGGGCGAGTCCGAACGAGTGAGACAAGACGCGAAAGCGCCGAGACCGCAGTCTCAGCGCTTGAAATCCCCGCTCCGGGGAGCGGGGCCGCAACGAAGGGCATGAGCCCGTGGAGGTGGCGGCGGGATTTGAACCCGCGTACACGGCTTTGCAGGCCGTTGCCTCGCCTCTCGGCCACGCCACCGGGTGGAAGGAGCCCGGTTCGCCCCTGCGTTACGGGGAAGCCCGGCGACTTCACGCGAGCGGACGACGGGATTCGAACCCGCGACCCTCACCTTGGCAAGGTGATGCTCTACCAACTGAGCCACGTCCGCGCGAGCCTCTGCCAGAACACCGTCCTGATCAGCCGCTCCGCCGCCGCTGCGCCCCAGCTTCGGGCCGCCCGGCAACGAGTGAACTGTATCGGATTCACGCGGCGGATCAAATTCCCTCGGTCCCCGACACAACCGGTGACCGAAACTCTCGCGCAGGTCAATCGTTCGGGTGAGGCGGCCGCCTCCCGCCGCGCGCAACCGTGCGCGCCCCGACACGATGAACGCAGCCGCTGCAACCGAGCCGGCATCCGCATCCGCAAGCACACCGCCGCGACCTCGCCGGTCCGACCGACCGAAGGCCCTCCGATGCCCTTTCATGCGATCACCCCGCACCGCCACCGCCGCCGATCCATCACCGCCGGCGCGCTCAGCCTGTGCACACTCGCCGCCAGCACAGCGCTCCCCGTACCGGCGCGTGCGATAGTCGGGGGGACGGCTGTCGGCGGCGAGAGTTACCCGTTCATGGTGTCGCTGCGAGAGGACGGATACCCGTACTGCGGCGGCACGCTCGTCGCCCCGCAGTGGGTCCTCACCGCCGCGCACTGCGCCACCGGCCGGTCTGCCGCAGACCTGACCGCCGTCGTCGATCAGGTGCGTCTCAGCGGCGGAGGGGGAGAGACGCGCGCGGTGGACCGGATCGTCGTCGATCCGTCATACGACCCCGCCACCGAGGATTTCGACGTGGCGCTGCTGCATCTCGCCACCGAGACGACCGATATCACCCCCGTGCCGCTCATCCGCTCCGGCGACCAGGACACCGCGGCGCCCGGCGTCGTCGCGACCGTGCTCGGCTACGGTTCGACGTCGCCGCAGACCGTTGACGGCGGCGGCATGGTGACCTACCCCGTCGGCCTACAGCAGACGCAGGTCTCGATCACCACCGACCGGCAGTGCTCGGCGGTGTTCAACGGCCGCGACCAACCGGCCGCACACCCCAGACTGATGCTCTGCGCCGGGGGAGACGGCAAGCACGACGCGTGCGTCGGCGACAGCGGCGGTCCGCTGCTCGTGCCGGGAACCGAGCCGGACAGCTGGACGGATGTGGCGATCACCAGCTGGGGCGCCGGATGCGCGGTCCGCGGGGTTCCGGGCGTTTACACTCGTTTGGCGGACCCGCAGATCGCGGCCTTCGTCAGCGGCACCGTCGCCGGGGGCACTGCCGCCACCGGCGCAGCCGTCAGGAACGCCGCCGTCGGCGGTAAGCCCCGCAACGGCGGCATGTCCGGCACGTAGGCGCGTGGTGCGGTCCGCGTCCCCGCCCGACCGCACAGATCGATCTGCCCGTGCCGACGCTTCCCGACGCATACGCCTCCTTCTCCGGTCTGCTCGCGACCGGTCTGCGCGAGGTCGCGCGGGATCCGGCCGCGCTCGAACGGCCCGGCTGGTGGGCCGTGGTCGGCACCTTCGAGGGCGCGTGGACGTTCGCCAGGTTCGCCGACGTGCGTCCCGCGCCGCTGCCGCGCGGCTCCTGGACCGGACCCCCGGCCGACGCCTGGAGCACGTCGCTGGACCGGCGCGCGTACGAGTCGGGCGTACGTGCGATCCGCGACCGAATAGCCGCGGGTGACGTCTACCAGGCCAACCTCTGCCGCGTGCTGAGCGCCCCGGTCGGATCGGCGGACGAACCGGCGGGGCTCGCCGCGCGGCTCGCGCACGGCAACCCGGCGCCACACGCCGGCGTCATCGACCTGCCTGAGCACGGCGTACGCGTCGTTACCGCGTCCCCAGAGCTGTACCTGTCCCGAGACGGCGATGTCGTGACGTCCAGCCCGATCAAGGGCACCGGCCGTACCGAACAGGACCTGCTGCCCAAGGACACCGCCGAGAACGTGATGATCGTCGATCTGGTGCGCAACGACCTCTCGCGCGTCGCGCGGCCGGGCAGCGTGTCAGTCCCCGAACTGTGCGTCGTGGAGAAACACCCCGGCCTGGTGCATCTCGTCTCGTCGGTTCAGGCACGGCTGCGCGCGGGCACCACCTGGCGTGACCTGTTCGACGCGACCTTCCCGCCGGGCTCGGTAACCGGGGCGCCCAAGCACAGCGCGCTGGGTATCATCGATCGCCTGGAACCGGTTCCCCGGGGACCGTACTGCGGCGCCGTGGGCTGGATCGACTCGGCCCGGGGCACGGCGCGGCTGGCCGTCGGCATCCGGACGTTCTGGTTCGAGGGCGGGCTGCTGCGCTTCGGCACCGGTGCCGGGATCACCTGGGGCTCCGACCCGGCCGGCGAGTGGCGCGAGACGCGGCTGAAGGCCGCCCGGCTGGTCGCCCTGGCCAGCCGCGCCGAACCGGGGTACGACATACAGGCCGGATAGACCGACAGTCAGAACGTCAGATGGGCGGACCGTGAAGATCTGGGTGGGCTCCAACCGCAGCGGCCAGTTGCGCGCCGAGGACGAGGCGCTGGTGCCGGTCGTCGATCACGGCCTCACCGTCGGCGACGGCGTCTTCGAGACGCTCAAGGCCGAGGGCGGCGTGGTCTTCGCGGTCACCCGGCACCTCGAGCGCCTCGCCCGCTCGGCCCGCGGCCTCGGCCTACCCGAGCCCGACCTGGCCACCGTCCGCGACGCCATCGCCGAGACCGTTGCCGCCAACGACGCCCACGACCTCGCCCGGGTGCGCGTGACCTACACCGCCGGAACCTCGCCGCTCGGCTCCGAGCGCGGCGGCGCGCAGCCGACCCTCGTCGTCGCGATCAGCGCCGCGCCGCGCCCGGCGGAGGCGACCAGCGCCATCACCGTGCCCTGGACCCGAAACGAGCGCTCGGCGCTGGCCGGTCTCAAGACGACGTCCTACGCCGAGAACGTCGTCGCGCTCGCGCGTGCCAAGGCCGCCGGCGCGACCGAAGCGCTGTTCGCGGACACGCAGGGCCGGCTGAGCGAGGGAACGGGCACGAACGTGTTCGTCGTCGTGGACGGAAGGATCAAGACCCCCGCGCTCGCGGCCGGCTGCCTCGCCGGCGTCACCCGCGGCCTGGTGCTCGACTGGCTGCGCTCCGCCGCCGCCCCCGGCTCACCCGCGGCTCCGGATACAGCCCTGGATTCCGGCTACGGCCTCGCCCGAACCGCGCCGCCCGAAGAGGCCGACCTCCCCTTCCTGCCCACCCTGCTCGGCGCCGACGAGATCTTCCTGACCTCGAGCCTGCGCGACGTGCAAGCCGTCGTCGAACTCGACGGCCGCAAGATCGGCGATGGCGCGATAGGCCCCGTCACCGCGGCAGTGCGCGCCCTGTTCCGCGACCGTGCCGCCGCAGATCCCGACCCCCGTTAAACCCTTGCTCCGACTGCTGCTCTGACTGCGCCCCGCGACGTCGGCCCCCCGGCCCGGCTTCAGCTCCCGGCGAACAGGTGTGCCAGTTCCGCGTCGATGTCGTAGTGGCGCGGCTCGGTCCCCGGAGGCACAGCGGCGTTCGTGCGCTTCAGGAACGACTCGAGCGCCCTGGCAGGCGCCTCGAGCAGCGCTTCCCCCTCGGGCGAGGACAGCGCGATGCAGACGATGCCCTGCCCCCGGTTGCGTGACGGCCACACCCGCACGTCGCCGCACCCGGTCGGCCGCCGCAATCCTTCGGACAGTAGTTCGCGTGCGAAAACCCAGTCCACCGTTTCCTGGGCGCCGGTGTGGAACGTGGCGTGAACGGCGTAGGGGTCGGCGGAGTCGTAGCGCAGGCCCGCCGGCACCGGTAGCGAGGACTCGCTGGACACGACCAGGCGCAGGTGCAGCTCACAGGTCACCGAGGTGCTCATGGGCGGCCGGCCTTTCCCGTAGTAGTGCGCTGAGGGCTTACGCACGGAACGTCGGCAAGATGCCACCAGAGCGTGGTCGGTAAACCCCTACGACCGATATGCACGGGTACGTCTACGCCGTCGGGCTGAATGCCGGGCCGCCGCCGGGCCTGCTCAGGCAGTACCCCGTACCCAACCCTTGACGATCGCACGGCCGGATGCTTGTCCGGCGAAGGCGCGCCGCCGCTGCGCCATGATGATCCGAACGGGTCCCCCATACGGACGACTGCCCGCTCCGGCGACGTCCTGCCGCGGCAGTCCCACGCCCAAAGGATTCGAAGATGGCCTCGCCGATGCGGTATGGTCTTCCACGTCGCGGGCGATTAGCTCAGCGGGAGAGCGCTTCGTTCACACCGAAGAGGCCACTGGTTCGATCCCAGTATCGCCCACCGCGAGTAGCAGGACGACGGCCTTCAGATGTCTATCTGGAGGCCGTTTCTCTTGCCTCAGCTCCAGCGCAGGCGAACAGGAGGACCACGCAGATGCCCAAGCCGCCGGTTCCGGCCGAGATCGATCGATTCCTGGCCCTGCCCAATCCCGCCGTCATCGCCACGGTGCGTCCCGACGGGCAACCGGTCTCGGTGGCGACCTGGTACATCTGGGAGGGAGGCCGGGCGCTGGTCAACATGGACGAGGGGCGCAAGCGGCTGAGCTACCTGCGGGCCGAGCCCAAGGTGGGGCTGACCGTGCTCGCGGAGGGGGACTGGTACTCGCACATCAGCCTGACCGGACGGGTCGTCTTGATCGAGGACGATCCCGACCTGGTCGATATCGATCGGCTCGCGCGGCACTACGGCATGGACGGTTACCGGGTGCGCGACCGCCGGCGGGTCAGCGCGTGGATCGAGATCGACGGCTGGCACGCCTGGGGCGGCCGCTTCCGCGGCGTTACGAGCTGACTGACGCCCGGCTCAGGCTCATCGGCCCGGCTTTGCTCGGCCCAGGCTCAGGTGGTCTCTCGTACACGCAGTTCGAAAGGGGCGGTTACGTCCTGCGGCACGGGCTTGCCCACGCGCGTCTGGGCCGTGAAGGCGAGATCGACGGCGGTGTCCGTGATCGCCTTCTTGTCCGGGGCGATCGTGGTCAGCGCGGGGACGCCGTAGGCGCCCTCCTGGATGTCGTCGAAGCCGACGACCGCCAGTTCGCGGGGGACGGCCAGGCCGCGGATCCCGGCGGTGCGTAGTGCGCCGACGGCGAGCAGGTCGTTGAAGCAGAACACCGCGTCGGGCGGCTCGTTCAACTCGAGCAGCAGGTTCATCGCGCTCGCGCCCTCGGCCCGGCTGTAGGCCGCGGCCGGGATCACCAGGCTCGGATCGACGGAGAGGCCGGCGGCCTGCATGGCCTCGCGGTAGCCGGCCATGCGCAGCGACGCGGTGCCGGCGTCCCGGCCGGGCTGGTCGCCGATCGCGGCGATGCGCCGGCGGCCTAGCCCGATCAGGTGCTCGACCGCGGCGCGGGCCGCGGCGACGTTGTCCACCGCGACGTGGTCGATCGCCGGACGCCCTGCCCTGCCGCCGACCGGACGCTCGCCGAGCAGGACCAGGGGAGTGTCGCGGGCGGCGCGGCGCAGGTCCTCGGGCCCGACCGCGAGCGGGCTGAGGATCGCCGCGTCGATGCGCTGGCTGCGCGCCGAGGTCACCACGGCCAGTTCCCGGTCGCGCAGGCCGTGGGTCTGCTCGATCAGCACGGTCCAGTCGTGCCGGTGGGCGGCGGTGATCACCAGGCCGGTCAGCTCGGCGAAGTACGGGTTGTCCAGTTCGGGCACGGCCAGCGCGATGAAGCCGGTACGGCCCTTGCGCAGGTTGCGGGCGCCGAGGTTGGGGCGGTAGCCGGTCTTCTCGATGGCGGTCTGCACCCGCTCGCGGGTCTGCGCGCTGACGAACTGGTAGCCGTTGACCACGTTCGAGACCGTCTTGATCGACACGCCGGCCAGTTCGGCGACATCTTTCAGCGTTGCGGCCACGGTCGCCGCCCTCCCCCTGCGCAGGTCCGGTGAGGTTCCGAGCATAGTCTCTTTACAACGTTGTTTCCAACGATGTAGAAACGCCGGGGAGCGACCGGCGACACCGACCGCACCGACTCTTCCGCGCGACACGAAGGAACCCGCCTTGCTGACCGTACGTGCCACCCTCGACCCGGCCTTCCGCATCGCCCCGATCGACCCCCGCCTGTTCGGCTCCTTCGTCGAGCACCTGGGCCGCTGCGTTTACGGCGGCATCTACGAACCGGGCCACGACGCGGCGGACGGCGACGGATTCCGCCTCGACGTGGTGAAGCTGGTGCGCGACCTCGGCGTCAGCGTCGTGCGTTACCCCGGCGGCAACTTCGTCTCCGGATACCGCTGGGAGGACGGTGTCGGCCCCGCCGCGGACCGGCCGCGACGGCTCGACCTGGCCTGGCGCACGGTGGAGACCAACGCCTTCGGCCTGGGCGAGTTCATGGCCTGGGCCCGGCTGGCCGGGGTCGAGCCGATGCTCGCCGTGAACCTGGGCACCCGGGGCATCCAAGAGGCCTGCGACCTGATCGAGTACACCAACCACCCCGGCGGCACCCACCTGTCCGACCTGCGCCGCTCGCACGGCGCCGAGCAGCCGTACGGCGTGCGGCTGTGGTGCCTGGGCAACGAGATGGACGGCCCCTGGCAGACCGGCCACACCACCGCGGAGAACTACGGCCGGCTGGCCGCCGAGACCGCGAAGGCGATGCGCCAGGTCGATCCGGACATCGAGCTGGTGGTCTGCGGGAGTTCGGGCCTGGGCATGCCCACCTTCGGGTCCTGGGAGGCCACCGTCCTGGACCACGCCTTCGACCACGTCGACTACCTGTCGCTGCACGCCTACTACGAGCAGCACGGCGAGGACCAGGCCAGCTTCCTGGCCGCGGCGGTCGGCATGGACCGGTTCATCGAGGGCGTGGTGGCCACCGCCGACCACGTCGCGGCGAAGAAGAAGTCCCGCAAGCGGCTCAAGCTGTCCTTCGACGAGTGGAACCTGTGGCAGATGAGCCGCTTCGCCGGCCACACCAACCTCGCCTGGGCGCAGGCCCCGCGCCTGATCGAGGACACGTACACGACCGAGGACGCGGTCGTGTTCGGCAACCTGCTGATGACTCTGCTGCGGCACGCCGACCGGGTCGCGATCGCGTGCCTGGCGCAGCTGGTCAACGTGATCGCGCCGATCCGCACCGAGCCGGACCGGCCGGCGTGGCCGCAGACCACCTTCTATCCCTTCGCGCTGACCGCCGCGCACGCCCGCGGCGAGGTGCTGCGGGTCGAGCCGGCCGTCGAGTCCTACGACACCGCGGAGTACGGCGAGGCACCGCTGGCAGACGTGGTGGCCACCTACGACGAGGAGTCCGGCGCGATCACGGTGTTCGCGGTCAACCGGCACCCGGACCGCGCCGCGCGGCTCGAGCTGGACGTGCGCGGCTTCGGCCCGTTGCGCGTCGCCGAGCAGCTCTGCCTCGGCGGCGGCGGCCCGCACGAGCTGCAAGCCGCGAACACCGCGGACGACCCGCAGCGGGTTGCGCCGCGTGCGGTGTCCGGCGCCGAGATCGCCGACGGCCGGATCACCGCGCCGCTCGCGCCGGTGTCGTGGAACCTGGTCCGGTTCGTGCCTGCGCAGTGAGCGAGAGCGGGACAGAGGTCTTCGACACTGTTCGGCAGGGTGCTTCAGCAGAGCGTTTCGAGGCCGCGCGGGCAAACGGGCACGTAGCGAGAAGACGGATCACGGCGCCGCCTTCGAGGATGGGCTAGGCATCGGCTACGTGTCGGCGTGTCTTTCCCGGGCGCCGCGTGGGATCACGGGAGTGGACGGATGAGTGCGATTTCCAGGGCCATGCGTCCGACCTTGTTCACCCAGATCCGCTGGATCTCCCCGGTGCGGCGCGGCGCCGACGGGCGGATCGCGCGTACCTACCGGGAGATGGAGCACTTCTTCGGCGTGATCTCGCCGCCGATCGCGCTGCACGCCCCCTCGCCGGACATGCTGGCGGCCGCGTGGATGATGATGTTCGAGGCGCTGCTCGTGCCCGCCAGGGCCGAGCGGACCGCGAAGGAAGCCGTCGCCACCGCCGTCTCCGCGAGCAACACCTGCCCCTACTGCGTGACCGTGCACAGCACGATGCTGCGCAGTCTGGACTACCGGCAGGACGGCTCCGCGCTCGCTGACGCGCGGTACGAGGCGATCGAGGACCCCACGATGCGCGCGCTCAGCCTGTGGGCCCAGGCCAACGCGCGCGCCGACACCGCCGCCGACGTCGAGCCGCCGTTCCCGGCCGAGCAGGCTCCTGAGATCGTCGGCGTGGCGACGCAGTTCCAGTACATCAACCGGATGGTGAACGTGTTCCTCGGCGAACGGCCGCTGCCGCCGTTCGCGCCGGCCCAGATGCTGCGGCCGACGATCCCGGTGCTGTCCAAGCTGCTGACCGCGGGGTACCGCCAGGTCCCCGCGGCCGGTGCCTCGCTGGACCTGCTGCCCGACGGGACGCTGCCGCCGAACCTGGCGTGGGCCGCCGCCGACGAGCGGATGGCGCAGGCCTTCGGCCGGATCAGCGCCGCCG
>JBKOWZ010000166.1:0-20860 GCA_046724665.1 Actinomycetota bacterium | reverse complement strand
GGGCCACGCCGGCTCCGACCGGCCTGCCGCCCTACGGCGCGCCCGAGGCGGCCGCGGCGACCGGCGAGGGCAAGCGCTCCGGCACGCGGCTCGCCATCACCGTGGCGATCCTGGCCGGCCTGGTGGGCGGCGGCCTCGGCGCCGGGATAACTTACGCGCTCAAGGACGACACCCCGGCCACGACGTCGTCGCTCGCCGGTTCCACCAACCCCGGCAGCTCGAACGGCCTCAACCCCAGCTCGGCGAACGCCAACCAGGTGACGGCGGTCGCGGCCAAGATCCTGCCGTCGGTGGTGACCATCTCGGTGGTCTCCAGCGACGGTTCGGGGGACGAGGGCAGTGGGATCATCATCTCGTCCGACGGCGAGATCCTCACCAACAACCACGTGGTCGCCTCCGCCACCTCCGGCGCCACGATGACCGTCACCTTCGCCACCGGCAAGATCACCCCGGCGAAGATCGTCGGCACCGACCAGTCCAGCGACCTGGCGGTGATCAGGGCCAGCGGGGTCAGCGGGCTGACCCCGGCGGCGCTTGGCGACTCCTCAAGCGTCGTGGTCGGCGAGGACGTGGTCGCGGTGGGTGCGCCGCTCGGCCTGTCCAACACCGTGACCAGCGGCATCGTCTCAGCGCTCAACCGCCCGGTCGTGCCGTCCAGCGGGAGCACCCAGCAGAACAACAACGGCTCGACACAGTCGGTGCTCGACGCGATCCAGACCGACGCGTCGATCAACCCGGGCAACTCCGGCGGCCCGCTGGTTGACCTGTCCGGCAAGGTGATCGGGGTCAACTCGGCGATCGCGACGGCGAGCTCCGGCTCGTTCGGCTCCTCGCAGACCGGCTCCATCGGCCTCGGCTTCGCCATACCGATCAACCAGGCCAAGTGGATCGCGGACGAGCTGATCAAGACCGGCAAGGCCACGCACTCGCTGCTCGGCGTCAGCGTCGGCGACCCCGAGTCCTCCGCGACGCAGGCCGGCGCCGTCGTCAAGACGGTGACCTCCGGCGGAGCGGCGGGCAAGGCCGGGATCAAGGCCAACGACGTGATCGTCAAGGTGAACGAGCAGCAGATCAACAGCGCCGACTCGCTGGTGGCCGCGATCCGTTCGTACAAGCCTGGCACGACCGTGACGCTCACCTACGTGCGCGGCGGTCAGACCGCGACAGCTCAGGTAACGCTGGCGAGCGCCAACACCTGACGCCTTATCCGGTAACGCACTCCGATCGGGGGAGGGCACGGTTCCGCACACGCGGGACCGTGCCCTCATGCGTTCAGCGCGCGTTCAGTGCTAGGCCTGAGCCTTCAGCAGGACTCGGCATGCGGTAACGGACACCTCCGCAGACGGCTCGCCGTCCTCGTCGGGCCATGAGCCGTCGGCACGCTGAAGCAGGGCCAGATGCGTGGCTATCCGCCGGGTCCAACGGTCGCCGCGCGGCGTGGTCGAGCCGAACCAGATCAGCTCCGCCGCGCTGAGCTGATCGAACGATCGACCGACGACGTCCAGCAACCGCCGGGCGGCCAAGCCCCTGCCGGTGGCGCGGAAGACTCGCGCGGCCAGCCAGTGCGCGGCCAGAGTGCCGGGCAGGCGGCCGTGCGGGTCCAGCGACCATTCGAGGGACTGCGCGGCCTGGTCGATCGCGGCGGCCGGGCCGTGGTGGTCCACCAGTGTCCGTGCGCAGTTCGCCGTCAGGTAGACGCGCGCGGAGGCCAGACCCGGCATCAGCCAGTCCGGCGTCCGGTGGCTCGGGCCTTCCCGCCACGTGCCGTCGTCCAGTTGCACCGAGGCGAGGAAGGCGATGGCGGCGGGTATGTCCACGTCCGGCGGCGGCGTGTCGAAGTCGATGAGCTGATCGAGCACCGAGCAGGTCGCGTCGAGGCTGGAGGCGCCGTCAGACCACGGCGCGGGCCAACCGCCGTCGGGATTCTGCGCGGTCTCCGGTGCCACCGGCTTGTGCGATAGTCCGCCTTTCCGCAACTGGGGCGGCAGTAGCGCCGAGAGGCGGGCGAGTTCGAAGGGTCCCCCGTGGCCCTCAAGGTAATCCACGCCCCGGTTGATCGCGCCGGGCACGTCGGGAGTCTCGTTCACACGGCGACGTTATCGGGACCATGAGTTCTTATGGTCACCGGCTGATAACGAAAACCTGAGCGAGCGCGGATTGGCATCATCTGGTCACTTACCGCATGGCGTCGGCGAGGTCGGCATCGGCGGCGGGTTGGGGTGAGATCTCCGGCTTCGGCGACTCGACGCGCACTCCTCGCAGGAACACGACGCTGAGCACGGCGGCTATCAGCATGACGATTCCCGCGCCGATCGCGGCAGCGCTCATGCCGTGCGTAAACGCGGTCCGCGCGGTGCTCAGCAAGGTGCTCCCGAGCTGTCCGGGCAACTGCCCGGCGACGGTTACCGCACCGCCGAGCGTGTCACGCGCGGTGTCCAACGCACCTGACGGCAGGTTACGCGGCGCGGAGGCGGCGAGATCGGACCGGTAGATCGCGGTGCCGATGCTTCCGAGTACCGCCATGCCCAGTGCGCCGCCGAACTCCGAACCGGTCTCGACGACCGCTGCGGCCGAGCCCGCCCGCTCCGGAGGTACCGCACCCATGATGAGCTCGCTGCCTACGGTCATCACCATGACCAGCCCGCTCGCGTAGATGCTCGCGCCGATCAGCACGAGCCAGATCCGCGACTCCGCGTGGATCTGCGTTAGGAAGCCGAATCCCACGACGGCCAGCACGAACCCGGCGGCTGCGACGTACGCACGGTCGAAGCGCTGCACGAGTACACCCGTGAGTGGTGCGACGGCGCCGACACCGGCCGAGGGGACCAACGACCAGAGCGCGGACGTCATCGGGCTCATGCCGAGCACGGACTGCAAGTACTGCGTGGAGAAGATGGCGAACCCGACGATCGCGAACATCGCCGTCAGGTTCATCAGCACCGAGCCGGTGAATCCCCGGCTGCGGAACAGCCTCAGGTCGATCATCGGATGATCGCTACGCAGTTGGCGGAGCAGGAAAAGTCCGCCGACGGCGAGCCCAACCGCGATGTACGCGAGCCGCAGCGTATCGACGCCGTTGGCCGCGATCTCCTTGATGCCGTAGATCGCGGGCAGGACCGCGCCGAGCGAGAGCGCCGAGCCGAGCAGGTCGAACCGCCCGGCCCGCGGCGCGCGGAATTCCGGCACCAGCGCCGGGGCGAGCGTCAGCAGCAGCGCCATGAAGGGGATGTTGATCAGGAAGACCGAGCCCCACCAGAAGTGGTCGAGCAGGAAGCCGCTGAGCACCGGCCCGAGGGCGACGCCGCCGGTGGTGCCGCCGGTCCAGATCGCGATGGCGGTCCGGCGCTGCCCCTCGTCGTGGAACATGTTGCGGATCAGCGCGAGCGTCGAGGGCATCAGGGTCGCTCCGGCCACGCCGAGCACGGCGCGCGCGGCGATCAGTTGCCCGGCGCTGTGCGCGTACGCGGCGCCGAGCGACGCGAGGCTGAACGCCGCCGCGCCGATCAGCAGCAGCCGGCGCCGGCCGACTCGGTCGCCGAGCGAACCCATGGTGATGAGCAGGCCGGCGAGCACGAACCCGTAGACATCGAAGATCCACAACTGCTGCGTGCTGCTCGGCTCCAAGTCCCGGCTGATGAACGGCACCGCGAAGTAGAGCACCGACACGTCCATCGACACCAGCAGGAGAGGCAGCAGGAGCACGCACAGGCCGATCCACTCCCTGCGCCCCGCCTTCATCGTCGCTTCATGAGTCGTCATGACCGGAATGGTACAAGCGTCTAGAACGACTGTCTAGTACGATTGTTCAAGACAAGCGTTCAAGTCCGGGGTATGCTGGTGACATGGGAAATCGTGAGGATCTGGTTGCAGGCGCCAAGCGCTGCCTGCTGGAGAAGGGCTACCGGGCCACCACGGCGCGCGACATCGCGGCGGCCGCCGGGGTGAGCCTGGCGGCCATCGGCTACCACTTCGGCTCCAAAGAGGCGCTGATGAACCAGGCCGTCTACGAGGCGGTCGGCGACTGGGGCCAGGGCTTCGAGCGCGCGCTGGCCGCCGCGGATCCGCGGGCTACGCCGCTGGAGCGGGTCGAGATGCTATGGACGCACATGGTCGAGACCTTCGCCGAGGCCCGGCCGCTCTGGCTGGCCCAGTTCGAACTGCTCGCCGAGACCGACCGCCAGCCGGAACTGCGCAAATTCTTCGCCGACATCCAGCCGGAGGCACACCTGGGGCTGGCCGAGATCTTCCACGGCGCGGACCCGCAGACGGACGAGAAGACCGCGCTACTGGTCGGCAAGCTGTATCACGCGATCGTGATCGGCGTCATGGCGCAATGGCTCATCGACCCGAAGACCGCGTCATCCGGCCGTGAACTGGCCGAAGCGCTGCGTATCATCGCAGCATCGATCCAATCGACCGATCGGACCGACTAACGCATTCGACCGTACGGTCACACGCCATGCCCTACCCTGGCTGAATGGGTGACCGGATTGCTCTTGTACGCGCAACCGTGCCAGACGATCAGAGCCACTACTTCCGCAGCTTCGAGGAGAAGAAGCTCGCGGATTCACTCGCCGTTTCCAGCCTGCAAGCCTGGTTCGCCGCCCAGCCGGATCACTGGGAAGTGCTTGCCATAAACCCGGTACTAGACGAGCTCACGTCGGTCGAGACGGCGGCGGCCGTGCTTTCGTTCAAGCCGTCGATCGTCGGTATTTCGCTGACCTATCAGTGGCAGCAGCCCTGGGCGGCGCGATTCGCCGGCGCGATCAAGTCCGCGGCCCCGGGCGCTCATATCGTCGTCGGCGGAATGTACGCGACCTCGGCCTGGTCGAAACTGCTCAGCGAAGTGGCCGATTTCGACAGCGTATGCAGATTCGAAGGCGAGCACACGATGCTGGAATTGGCACGCCTGATCCGCGACGGCGCCGTGTGGCAGGGTATCGAAGGCCTCGCATATCGCGACAGCAGCGGAACACCCGTGTTTCGCAAGCTCCGGCGGCGCATCACCGACCTCGGGTCGCTGCCCTTTCCGGCGCGCGACTACCTGCCGAAAGCGCTCGCAGCAGGCGGCGTCATCCAGATCGAGGCGAGCCGTGCGTGCAACGCCAAATGCACGTTCTGCGACGTGCGGATGACCGGTTGGATCGGGCGCCCGGTCAGTCACTTCGTCGATGAGCTGCAACAGCTGGCCAGCTCCCATCCGGGGCACGAGGTCTGGATTGTTGACAACATTTTCATCGGCTTCGGTAAGGGTCGCTTCGAGCGTGCGCGAGCGATCGCCCGGGAGATCATCGAGCGTGGAGTAAAGGTGAGCTTCACGTTCCAGGACCGGGCCGAGAACGTGGACGAGGAAACGTTCGCCCTGCTCAAGAAGGCGGGACTGAACAAGGTGTACATCGGCGTAGAGTCGTTCGCCGACAGCGCACTCCAACGATGGCAGAAGGGTGGCAGCGCGCAGCGCAATATCGAGGCGCTTCTTACGCTGCGCAGACTGGAGATCCCGACTCAAATCGGTTTTCTCGTCTTCGACGACCACACGACGATTCCGGAGATTCGCGAGACGCTTGGCGGGCTGCGACAGGTCGCGCTGGACAATCCGTATCTGCACCTGCACAACTTCAACCAACTGATCCCCTACGCCGGCACTCATCTCGAACGTGAATACACGGCGTCGTACGGCCACCCACCGGATGTCGCGTCTGACGACATTTGGCAGTTCGAGGACGCTCGCGTGCCGACCTATCGCAAATGGGCCTGGGAGTTCCTGGTGCGCATCTGGCCCGCCACCGAGGCGATCTTCCACAACTTCGACAACCCGGCCCTGCAAGGCGATCTCATGCTCCTGGTCCCGGAGAAGAACAGGATCTTCGTCGAGTACATGCAGGGACTTCTGGACCTCGTCGAGCGTGACGAGGATCCGGCAACGTGGTGCACTCAGCACGTTCGGATGACGGCAGACGCTCTTAGGTCGTCACTCGGCGGCTTAACGCAGCCCACTGCCAGGAGCCTCATCGCCGAGGCGGTGGCCGGGATCTCCGAGGGCTGAAGTACTACTTGAACGATTAACAGACAGCTCCGGGGAGCCACCACGGCTGGTGGCTACCCGGAGCTGTTGTCGCTGTGCTACCGCTGACTAGCTGCAACCGCTGGTGGAGCCGCAGCCCTCACACGCGTAGCAACTGCCGGCGGGCCGCATCTTGGTGCCGCAGGTCAAGCAGAGCGGGGCGTCGGCGGCGTGGCCGAGCTTGGACTCCAGGACCTCGATCGAGGACCCCGCCCCGGTCGGGGCTCGGCGGACGCCTGCGGCCGGCTCGACGGCGAGGGCGGCCGGCGTGTCCGACGTTGCGGGCGCGGAGGTGGACGTAGACGCGGACGCCGCGGGCTTGGCCTCGGGCTTCGGAGCGCGATCCACTATCGGTGCGGACTGGGCGAACTCGGTGAGGTCGGGCTCGTCGTTGTCCGGCAGGTAGGAGCCGGTCTCCACCTGGCGCCGGCGCTCGGTGGCCGAGTAGATGCCGTAGTCGGCGCGCACGTCGAAGGGCAGATGGTCGAGGGCCAGCCGGCGGAAGATGTAGTCGAGGATCGACTGCGCCATCCGCACGTCCGGGTCGTCGGTCAGGCCGGCCGGCTCGAAGCGCATGTTGGTGAACTTCGAGACGTAGGTCTCCAGCGGCACGCCGTACTGGAGGCCGACCGAGATGGCGATCGAGAACGCGTCCATCATGCCGGCCAGGGTCGAGCCCTGCTTCGACATCTTGAGGAACACCTCGCCGAGACCGTCGTCCGGGTAGGAGTTCGCGATCATGTAGCCCTCGGCGCCACCCACCGAGAAGGAGGTGGTGCGGCCGGGGCGGTTCTTGGGCAGGCGCTTGCGGACCGGGCGGTGCTCGCCAGGCTCGGCCTGCGCGGCGGGCGCGGGCTGCGACTGCGACGGGGCTGAGAGCTGTCCGGGCGAACCGGCCGCGGCCGCCGCGGCGGCGCGCTTGGCGCCCTTGGAGTCCTGGAGCGGCTGGCCGACCTTGCAGTTGTTGCGGTAGATCGCCAGCGCCTTCAGGCCGAGCTTCCAGCCCTGGAAGTAGAGCTGCTCGATGTCCTCCACGGTGGCGGACTCGGGCATGTTCACCGTCTTGCTGATCGCGCCGGACAGGTGCGGCTGCACCGCGGCCATCATCTTCACGTGGCCCATCGGCGCAATCGAACGGTCGCCCATCGCGCAGTCGAAGACCTCGTAGTGCGCGCTCTTGAGACCGGGGGCGTCCACCACGTGGCCGTGCTCGGCGATGTACTCCACGATCGCCTCGATCTGCTCCTCGTGGTAGCCGAGCCTGCGCAGGGCGCGCGGGACCGTGTTGTTCACGATCTGCATCGAGCCGCCGCCGTAGAGCTTCTTGAACTTCACCAGCGCCAGGTCCGGCTCGATGCCGGTGGTGTCCACGTCCATCATGAAGCCGATGGTGCCGGTGGGGGCCAGCAGGCTGGCCTGGGCGTTGCGCCAGCCGTTGGACAGGCCGAGCTCGATGCTCTCGCGCCAGGCCTGCTTCGCGGCGTCCAGGATCTCGGCGTCGAACTTCTCCAGCGTCCGCACGGCGTCCGCGGCAGCGGCGTGCATACGCATCACTGCGGTGTGTGGCTCGGCGTTGAGCGCATAACCGGCGTACGGGCCGACGACACCGGCCAGCTCGGCGGAGCGCTTGTACGCGGTACCGGTCATCAGCGCGGTGATCGCGGCGGCGATGGCACGGCCGCCGTCGGAGTCGTAGGCGTGGCCGGTGGCCATCAACAGCGCGCCGAGGTTGGCGTAACCGATGCCGAGCTGCCGGTAGTCGCGGGTGGTCTTCGCGATCGGCTCGGTCGGGAAGTCGGCGAAGCTGACCGAGATGTCCATCGCGGTGATGACCAGCTCGACCACCTTGGCGAAGGTCTCGACGTCGAAGGTGTCGTCGTCGCGCAGGAACTTCATCAGGTTCAGCGAGGCCAGGTTGCAGGAGGAGTTGTCCAGCGACATGTATTCCGAGCACGGGTTCGACGCGGTGATCCGGCCGGTGTTCGGGTTCGTGTGCCAGACGTTGATCGTGTCGTCGTACTGGATGCCCGGGTCGGCGCACTCCCAGGCGGCCTGCGCCAGCTGGTGGAACAGCTCCTTGGCGTCAACAGTCTCGATGACGGTGCGCTCCGGGTCCCGGGCGACCAGGTCGAACTTGCCGCCGTCCTCCACCGCGCGCATGAACGCCTCGTTGACCCGCACCGAGTTGTTCGCGTTCTGGTACTGCACCGAGGTGATGTCCGCGCCGCCGAGGTCCATGTCGTACCCGGCGTCGCGCAGCACGCGGATCTTGTCCTCCTCGCGCGCCTTGGTCCAGATGAACTCCTGCACGTCCGGGTGATCGACGTCGAGCACGACCATCTTGGCCGCGCGGCGGGTCGCGCCGCCGGACTTGATCGTCCCCGCGGACGCGTCGGCGCCGCGCATGAACGAGACCGGGCCGGAGGCGTTGCCGCCGGAGGAGAGCAGTTCCTTGGATGAGCGGATCCGGGAGAGGTTCAGGCCGGCGCCGGAGCCGCCCTTGAAGATCAGGCCCTCCTCGCGGTACCAGTTCAGGATCGAGTCCATCGTGTCGTCCACCGCGAGGATGAAGCAGGCGGAGACCTGCTGGGGGCTCTTGGTGCCGACGTTGAACCACACCGGGGAGTTGAACGCGAAGATCTGGTGCACGAGGGCGTAGGTCAGCTCGTGCTCGAAGATCTCGGCGTCCTCGGGGGTCGCGAAGTATCCGTGCTCCTCGCCGCCTCGCCGGTATGTCTTAACGACGCGATCGACGACCTGTCGCAGCGACCACTCGCGCTGGTCGGTGCCCTGGGCACCGCGGAAGTACTTGGTGGTGACGATGTTGGCGGCGTTGAGCGACCAGAAGGTGGGGAACTCCACGCCCTTCTGCTCGAAGTTCACCGAACCGTCGCGCCAGTTGGTCATGACGACGTCCCGGCGCTCCCACTCGATCTCGTCGTAAGGGTGCACGCCGGGTTTGGTGAAGATCCGTCCGATACGCAGTCCGCCGCGAGAGGCATTCATCGCGTCGCCGCCGTTCGAGGGATTGGAGGGATTGTCGGACTGCTTCTGCGAAGTGCCCGACTGTCCCGGCACCGCGTTCTGCACCCCGTTGTTCTGCTTGACGGCTTTGCGGGCCGATCCGCTGATGGTTTCCGTCATCAGGCGCTTCCTCTCATCCCTCTGTCAACTGTCAACGTCTTAGCCACCGGCCGGCTTCCCCAGCGGCGGTAATCCCGTGTATGTCTGTGACGGTGCGTTCCGTACTTGCGCGACGCGTCCGGATTCAGTTCGCGACGGCGGGTTCGCCCGCGTGTTCGGTTCTCGGGCGGCGCAGCGCGGCGATCTCCGCCTCGAAGTCGTCCAGCGACTCGAACGCCCGGTAGACCGAGGCGAATCGCAGGTAGGCGACCAGGTCGAGGTCCCGCAGCGGCCCGAGTATCTCCAGCCCGACCTCGTGACTCGGCAGCTCCGCCAGGCCCCTCGACCTGATGGACTCCTCGACCCGCTGGGCGAGCTGGGCGAGCTGGTCCTCGGTGACCGGCCTTCCCTGACAAGCCTTGCGCACGCCACCGACAACTTTTTCGCGGCTGAACGGCTCGGTGACCCCGGACCGCTTGACCACGAGCAACGCCGCGGTCTCGATCGTGGTGAACCGGCGGTTGCACTGCGGGCAGGAGCGGCGGCGGCGGATGGCGGTCCCGTCCTCGGCCGTGCGGGAGTCGATCACCTTGCTGTCGGTGTACCGGCAGAACGGACAGTGCACGGCGACCGACCTCCCTGTGTCGTCTACTGCTGTCTTCTACTGCGCGACTGGCCGTGACCGGTCCGTGGACGGGCCGTATGGAAAACGCCGTGACCTGCCAGGCCGTCGATACCACTATCTGTGGAACACATCGGACGGCCAGCCACTAGATATAGGGGTACCGTAGTCCTCGCGCCACACAGTTCGCAAGCCGCGCGGCTCCGGCTCGGCGCGCCGCGGCACGGCACGACCGGCTACGCTCCGCGATCGGTCCAGGTGGCCAAGAACACGTTGGCGAGCGTTGCGCAAGGGTGTTCGCCGCAAATTCCTTCGACCGGATGAATTCGCTGTGGAAAACCGGATTAACCCCCACAGGTGGCAGCAGGATGGACCACGGCAGTGAAAACACTTCCGCGAATGCGGCAGGAGCCGATCGACACTCCTCGAGCGGGCCGGGCGGCGGCCGCGGAACCGAGCCCCGGGGCGCTTGAAAGGGTCGCGCACCGGCGCACGGCGGAGGGATTGCGGCTAACTTGTTCGATAATGCTATTCGAACAAGTGTTGGTCGGATGTCGGACCCTTCGGCTACGGTGAGCACAAGGGATCTGCCAGCGGCCGATCCCGGTAAGAAGAAGACGCTTCTCCGCAGGTGACCGGGGCGGCGGCGCGGGATCGACCGATGCGCGGCGGTCGGGCCGGACGGCCGCCGTGAGGCCCGTGATCGGCCGCGGAGGGCCGAGAGAACAGAACAGGGAAGGAACCAGGAACATGGCCGGACGGAGCAGTGGAGCCGCGACGAGGCGCCGCAGTGTCGGCTCGCGCGGCGATGGGGCGGATCCGGCCGGAGACGGCAGGACGAGCACGGTGGTGCGGCAGCGCAGGCGCGGACCGGGGCGGCTCGGCGCGGGGTCGGCCGAGGCGCCCGACGTGACCAGGGTGCCGCTCTCGCTGCGGCTGACCGATCGCCAGTGCCGAGTACTCGAGGTCATCCAGGAGTCGATCGACCGGCGCGGCTATCCGCCGTCGATGCGTGAGATCGGCGAGGCGGTGGGGTTGCAGTCCACCTCCTCGGTGCGGCATCAGCTGGTGGTGCTGGAGAACAAGGGTTTCATTCGGCGCGACCCGAACCGGCCGCGTGCGTACATCGTGCGCGGACCGAGCGACCCGACGCAGGCCTGGCGCGCCAGGATGGCGCAGTCGCACACCGCGGCGCCGGTGGCCTCCGGCCAGTCGGCGGCGGACGAGGGTGCGGCGGACCGGATGCTCCAGATGGGCGGCTCGGTCGGCGCGACCGAGTATGTGCCGCTGGTCGGCCGGATCGCGGCGGGCGGTCCGATCCTGGCGCAGGAAGAGATCGAAGAGCTGATTCCGATGCCGCGGGATCTGGTCGGCGACGGCACCCTGTTCGCGCTGACCGTGGTCGGGGACTCGATGGTGGACGCGGCCATCTGGGACGGCGACACGGTGGTGGTGCGCCAGCAGCCGACCGCGGAGTCCGGCGAGATCGTCGCGGCGATGATCGACGGAGAAGCCACGATCAAGCAGCTCAAGGTGCAGAACACCCCGTCGGGCCGGCATGTCTGGCTGATGCCGCGCAATGCCTCGTACGACCCGATCCCGGGCGATGAGGCGTCGATTCTCGGGCGCGTGGTCGCGGTGATGCGCAGGCTGTAGGGCTGGGCTGTAGGTCGGCGGCGCGCAGCAGCGAATATACAGCTACTGCCACAGCCACAGTGAAGCGAAGCGCGGCGAATACAGCGTGGGGAGAGCCGGAGGGGTCGGCCGTCTCTCCCCCGATTCGCGGTCGGGAAGGCTCGTCAGCTCGATCAGCTCGTCAGTGCTAGGGAAGGCTCGGACGGGCTGGGCTGGTTGTCAGGAAGCTCGACGTCGAGGCGCCGGTTAGGACGACTCGGCGTCGAGGCGGCGTAGTGCGGCGCGGACGAGCTTCGGGTCGTCGGTGGGCCAGAACGGCGGCAGCGAGGCCCGCAGGAAGCTCGCGTAGCGCGCGGTGGCGAGGCGGGAGTCAAGGATCGCCACGGCACCGCGGTCGTCGGCTGCTCGGATGAGGCGTCCGGCACCCTGAGCGAGCAGCAGCGCGGCGTGGGTCGCGGCGACCGCCATGAAGCCGTTGCCGCCGTGGCGTGCCACCGCCTCTTGCCGCGCCGCGGCGAGCGGATCGTCCGGGCGGGGAAACGGGATCCGGTCGATGACCACCAGCTGGCACGCCGGTCCGGGGACGTTCACGCCCTGCCAGAGCGAGAGGGTGCCGAACAGGCAGGTGCGCGGGCTCTCAGCGAAGCGGGCGATCAGCTGGGGCAGCGAATCCTCGCCCTGGCACAGCACCGTGTAGCTGAGGCGTTCGACGATGGCAGCGGCCGCCGCCTGAGCCGCGCGCAACGAGGAGAACAGGCCGAGCGTACGGCCGCCGGCCGCCTCGATCAGTCCGGCGAGCTCGTCGAGCTGGTCCGGGCGGATGCCGTCGCGTCCGGGCGGGTCCAGGTGCTTGGCGATGTAGAGGATGCCCTGCTTGGGGTAGTCGAAGGGCGAGCCGACGTCGAGGGCGTTCCACGGGATGGGGTGGTCGGTCGCGGTCTCGGCGGATTCGGCTTCATCGGTGTCCGCGCCGTCCCCGCTGGCTTCGGTCGGGGGCTGATCCGATGCGGGCCGGGTTTCAATCGCGGCGGCGGGGTGGGGCGCCGGGATGCGGTCGGCGCGCTCGTCCGGGTAGAGGCCGACCGAACGCGCCACGCCGTCGAAGTCCCCGCCGAGCCTGAGTGTCGCCGAGGTGAGTACCGCGTGGGTGCGCGCGAAGAGCCGGTGGCGCAACTGCTGGGCCACCGAGAGCGGCGCGATGCGCAGCGAGGCGAAGCGGTCGCCGCGCTCCAGCCAGATCACGTCGTCGGGCGACGAGAGCAGCATCCGGTCGGACAGGTCGAAGATCTGCTCCACCGCCGCCTGAGCCTGGCGCCGCGACCCCTCGTCACCGCCCGCGCCGCCGGAGCCGTTCGACGCGGCGCCCTTCTCCCGGCTCTTGGCCAGCGCGCTGATCGCCTGCCGGGACGCGTCCCGCAGCGCGGTCAGCGCCTCGGCGACCTCCTCCGGCAGCCGGGGGTAGCGGCGCGGCTCTGCGGTCTCGAGCAACTCGCGGAAGAGCTCGACCGCCTGCTCGAAGACAAGGTGAGTCTTCTCGTCCACATGCTTGCGGGCGCGGCGCGCGGCGCGGTCGGCCATGCCGCCGGTCAGCTCGCCGGAGTTCGCCCCGGTGGCCCGGGAGACCAGCTCGTGCGCCTCGTCGATCACCACCGCGTCGTGCTCGGGCAGCACCTGCACGTCGCTGTCGAAGGTCGCGATGGCCAGCAGCGCGTGGTTGGTCACGATCACATCGGCCTCGCGGGCACGCTCGCGCGCGTCCTCGGCGAAGCACTCGGCGCCAAACGGGCACTTGGACGCGGTCAGGCACTCGCGGGCGCTGACCGAGACCATGCTCCAGACCCGGTCGCTGACCCCGGGCACCAGGTCGTCCCGGTCTCCGGTGTCGGTCTTCTCGGCCCACTCGCGCACCCGCAGCACCTGTCGGCCCAGCTCGGAGACCGCGGAGGCGTCGAAGAGCCCTTCCTCGCCCTCGTCATCCGCGCCGCCGTCGATCTTGTGCCTGCACACGTAGTTGCTGCGGCCCTTGAGCAGCGCGAACTCGGGGACGCGGCCGAGCGCCGGGGCCAGCGCCTCGGCGAGCTTCGGCAGGTCGTGCGCGACCAGCTGGCGTTGCAGGGCGAGCGTGGCGGTGGCGATGACCACCCGCCGGTCCTGCTTCTCGAGGCAGTGCGCGATGGCGGGCACGAGGTACGCCAGCGACTTGCCGGTGCCGGTGCCCGCCTGGACCAGCAGCGGGTCGCCGTCGGTCAGCGCCCGCCGGACCGCCTTGGCCATCTCGATCTGACCCGGCCTCGTCTCGCCGCCCACCGCCGCGACCGCGGTGCCGAGTAAGTCTTCGAGATCAGGGCTGCCCATGGGGCACTAGGTTACGTGGCTCAGCCGACAGCCGAGGCCGGGTCCGGCGAGAACGGGCTCGTAGCGAGCGGGTTCGGCACGACGCCGTGCGCCTCGACATGCGGGCGGCCGGGCCGGTCCCGATAGCCGTCGAGCAGCAGCCGGTTGCGGTTCAGGCAGAGCCGGTCGATCTGAGGGGTGCTCAGATCGAACAGTTCGTAACGGTCCGCGTGATCGGGGAACTGATCCTGGTAGCCGCGGATCACGGCGCGCACCATCGACCAGAAGTCGGCGGACGGCACGCCGAGGTGCCGCTCGGCGATGCGGTCGAGGTAGCGGAAGACCCCGATGAACAGGCCGCTGTGCAGGAACTGGCACAGGTAGTCCGGCTTCTCGCGCAGCATGACGGCGGCGACCTGCTCGGGTACGTCCGCGAGGTCGGGCAGGTCGGCCGCCGAGAGGTTGACGTCGTCCACGAAGTCCTTGACCGCGAGGCGGGTCGGCACGTCGTGCTCGTCGTAGACGACGACCGCGTTCTCGCCGTGCGGTGAGAAGACCGTGCCGTGGACGTAGAGGAAGCGCAACAGCGGCGGCAGCAGCGCGTTGAAGAGCCGGTCGAGCCAGGCCGCGGCTTCCAGGCCGGAGCGGGCGACGAGTTCCGCGACGAGCGGGCGGCCGTCCGAGCCGAAGGACAGCAGCGCGGCAAGGGTGCGTGCCCGCTCGCCCGGGTACAGGGTGGCCGGCAGCGGCTCGCGCCAGATCGCGCCGAGCAGTTCGCGGTACTGATACGGCACGGCGTCGATGCGGTCGAGTACGGGATGGCCGACGGTGACCGACGCGACCTCGCCCAGCAGGATGACCTTGCAGGTGTCGCTGAGAAAGGCATCGTTCGCCGCGATGCCCTGAAGCCAGTTCGTGACGGCCGGGGCGGCGACGGTGCGTTCGGTGGGCAGGCCGCGCCACACCATCGTGTTGAGGATGGACAGCGGCAGCTTCACGTGACGGCGGTGCGGCACCGAGATGTTGCTGAAGGTCCTGATCGATTGCTGAGGCAGGTACGCGTCATCGCCCTCGCCGAGGTAGACCATGCGGGAGGCGGCGATCTCGGCCGCGTAAAGCGGCTGGATCATCTCATCCCACTGCCAGGGATGGATCGGCAGCCACCAGTACCGCGCCGGGTTGCAGCTGTGCCTGATCAGCTCGGCGCCGAAACGCACACGCGCGGCAGGTGACAGCTCCTCGGTGTACAAGCGGCGTGCGGTGAGACCGGGCACGGCTTCGTAACGTGCCAAGTCGTCACGTACCGCGATCCACGGCAGCCGGACCGGTTGGCGTGCCTCAGGCGCGTAACGTAGCGTGTCGGCGGCGGAGAATCCGAGGCGGCCCTTGTTGAAGACGATCCACGGGTGCCCGGTCTGGTAGCCCTCGAGTTCGGCGTAGTCCAGGTCGGCCAGCTCGGCGGCGGTCAGTGTTGCGGCGGCCAGGATCTGCGCGTCGGCGGCGAGGGTGGCGGCCAACTCGCGCACGAGGTGACCTGCGGTCTCGCCGGACAGGCCGAGGGTCGCGACCGCGTCGGCGACGAAGGCGAGCGGGTCGGCGGCCGGGTGCCCGGCGCGGCGGACCGAGCCGGGATCGACGAACCAGGAGCCGTACGCGCCGCGGTCCGCGCGGAACCGGTACTCGACCGGCCGACCACCGCTCTGGCCACCGAGGGCGAGCACGTACCAGCCGTCGTCCTGCGCGACCGGTTGCAGCAGGTCCTCGTAGGCGAGTTCGGCGATGGTCTTGGCCAGCAGCGCGCGTCCGGCGTGCCGCCAGCGCAGTTCGGGGTCAGTAGGCAGAGACTGCGCCGGAGCTGAAGGCGCCGAGGGCGGCGGCGCCGGGGCTGGGGACGGCGTGGCGGGGGCTGACGAGTGGGGTGCCGGCGGGTCGATCGGAGCGGGGATCGTCGGGCTCCCGGCGCTCGTGCTCGCTTCGGTACTGCTCATGGCCGGGATCCTCCGTGGTCAGGGCGATGCCGAGGTCGGCGGCCGCGGCCACCTCCGGGGCGAACGCGATGTGCGCGGTACGACTGGGCAACGGGTAGACCAGCCGTCCGGTTACGGCGTTGAGGATGGTCGCGGCCCGGTACGCCCCGAGGCCGAGGTCCGGCGTACCGACGCCGTGCGTGTGCATTTCAGCGTTCTGTACGAACAATCCGGCCCGCGTACCGGTCAACCGAACGCGATGGTCGCGTTCGATGACGAAGCGGCCTTGCGCGTCGTGCTCGATGTACGCATCGATCGGCGCTAGGCAGTCGGGCCTGCGTGGGGCGTAGCCGGTGGCGAGTACGAGTCGTTCGGTGTGTACCGTCATCGGCTCGCCAGTACCGCGATGCCTCACTGCGAGGGCGACGTTGTCACCGATGCAGTACCCGCTGGTCGCCTCGACGTTGGGCATCAGCGTGACACCCGTGCCCGCGATGCCGTACGCGAACGACCGCGCGTCCAGTTCGTCGCGGATAGCTGCGATCGTCTCGGCGGAGATGGCCTTGTAGAGGCGGCCCTGACCGGCCAGCAGCGCGGCGCGTTCCGCCTCCGGGAGGCGGTGGAAGTGGTCGGCGTAGTCGGGGGTGAAGTGTTCGAGCCCAAGTTTGGAGTACTCCATCGGCTCGAACGCCGCGGACCGGGTCAGCCAGCGCAGCCGCCGGCCGGGCCGGTGCCAGTTGCGCAGCAGGTCGAGCACGATCTCCGCGCCGGACTGGCCGGAGCCGAGCACGGTCACGTCCGCGGCGGCCTTGATCCACTCGAGCCGGTCCAGGTAGTGCGCGCTGTGGCTGACCAGCGGGCCCGCGTCGCGGCACAGCGCGGCGAGGACGGCCGGGGCGACCGGCTCGGTGCCGATGCCGAGCACGAGATTCGCGGTGAGCGCGGTGCGCGTCGCGCCGTCGGCGCCGGTCCAGAAGACCGCGAAGCCGTCCCTGCCGGTCGGCAGGGTGGCGTGCTGCACAGTGGTCACGCGGGCGTCGAAGCGGCAACTTGGCAGCCGGCCGGCGATGGCGCGGCAGTAGGAGTCGTATTCGCGGCGCGGCACGTGCGAGCGCTCAGCGAAGTAGAACTCGAACAGCCGGCCGGTGTCGCGCAGGTATGCGAGGTAGCTGTGCCGGCTGGTCGGATCGACCAGGGTGACCAGGTCGGCGAGGTACGGCACCTGGACCGTGGCGCCATCGACCATGATGCCGGGGTGCCAGGAGAAGCCCGGGCGCTCGTCGAGGAACAGCGTGCGCAGGCCGGGGACTGGTTCGGCGAGCGCGGCGAGCGCGAGATTGAACGGCCCGATGCCGACGCCGACGAGGTCGTAGACGGTGTCGTCGATGGCCGTGTCGGCGAGGTCGGCGCTGCCGAAAACCGGGCGGCGGTAGAGGTCAGGGTTCATGCGGGACGTCCCGGATGACGAGCGTCGCGCGCTTCTCGGGCAGGGTGACGGTGCCGGATGGCGTGAAGCCCGCGGCCATGAACGCCCGCACGGACGCGATGTTGCGTTCGTCGGGATCCGCGACGACGCGGCAGCCCGACTCACGCTGGATCGCGTCGCAGAGTGCTGTCAGCAACAGCGTGCCCAGGCCGAGGCCGCGCAGGTCCGGCTCGCCGATCAGCAGGTGGATGCCGACGTCGTCCGGCCGGGCCGGGTAGTACGCGGCGAGCCGGTCCTCGGCCGCGCGATAGACCTCCCAGTACCCGATCGCGCGGCCGGAAAGACGCGCCAGATACGGCTCGGTGTGCGGCAGCGCGCGCTGTTCGGCGAGGTGGTCCGCGGTGCGCTCGATCGGGCCGTCCAGCTCCCAGTAACGCGCGACGGCCGGATCGTTCATCCACCGATGGATGACGGCGAGGTCCCGGTCCGGCTTGACCGGGCACAGCGTGAACCGGCCCGCGGACGTGGCGAGGTCCCACCAGGCCGGGGCGGACTGCGGAACGCTCATACCGAATCCCCTCCGGAGACAGCGGCCTGACGATCGAGCCCTGCGAAGGGGTTGGCGATCTCGACGTAGACGGACTGCGTGGCGAGTTCGCCGACCAGTTCGTCGAGGTCGGCTGCGCGGGTGAGAAGATTCGCCTTGCCGCGCAGGGTCTGCGCGCCGAGCAGCAGGTCCACCGGGCGATGGCCGCGCAGCGGCGCGAGCAGTTCGGCTGCCAGAGCGAGCAGGTCGCGTTCGGGCGCGATCCGGGCGCAGCCGAGCGCACCGACCACGCCCATCAGATTGTTGATGCCGACGTAGTAGAGCAGCCGCTCGGTCACGACGTCGTCGGCGACGACCGTGTCACTCGCCCGGCCGAGCGCCGGGATCCCGCTGACCGCCTCGAGATGGCCGGCGCGCGAGGCGCGGTAGTAGAAGCCCTGGTTGTCACGGTACCAGCCGACCGCCGGGTATCCGGAGCCGTCCAGCTGGATCAGCGTGTTCTGCTGGTGGGCTTCGAGGGTGACTCCGTGCTCCGCGTCGAGCCACAGCAGCGGCGTGATCAGGTTGGTGACATACCGGGCGAACCACTCCAGCGCGACCGCGCGCACCGGCCGCCGCTCGACAGCGGCGAGACTGTGCAGGTGCGCGGCCAGCTCGTGCGGGTAGCCGTCCGACGCGACGGCTCCTCGGCCGAGGTCCGTCAGCGCGGCGACGCAGAACACGTGGTCGGTCGGTTGGAACGGCGAGTGGCGGAAGGAGACGTCGAGCCCTGCGACTGCGTCCACCGCGAGATACGCGGCGTCGGTCAGCACCCTGAAGCCGGGATGCGCCGTGAGCAGCTGCGTCCCGAGCTCGCCGGACAGCAGCCGATGCGCCTCGACGCCGCGCAGCAGTTCCTTGCGCAGGTTCTCCCGCCGCGAGTTGGTGATGCGCAGGCCGAGCGAGAGCTTCAGCATCACCGGACGGTCGGCGCGGTAGACGGTGCGCAGCGACGAAGTCGGGTACCAGTGCGGTCCGCACTCGCCGAGGTGCTCGAGCTTGCCGTCGGCGATCAGCTCCCGGACTTCCGACCGCCGCAGCAGGTCCTTCGTCTGCCAGGGGTGCGCGGGCACCAGAACGCGGCCGTCCAGCGTCAGGCCACTGAGAAAGGCGGCGAGGTCGGGCGCACTGGGTCCCAGTTCGCTGTCATGCGCGGCGAGTTCCGGCGCGGCCGCGAACCATTGCAACGGGAACGAGCCGCGCAGTTCCGGCGAGTAGAGCGCCGCGTCCTGCTCGCTCAGCGCGTCACGACTCTTGGGCGTCGGGTGCAGCGGATGGCCGGCGAGTAGTCCCTGTTCAGCGGCCAGAAACGGGGTAGCCGACTGCGTGGCGACCACTTCGTCGGTTCGCGCCTTGATGTGCGCAGCGATGCGTTCGGCGGACTCGGCGGTGCGTTGGACGAGCTGTTCGAGGCTCTGTGTGCTCGCGCCCGCAGCCTCGCCGAGCAGCCGGGCCAGCGCGGCGGCATCGACGGCCTCGGAGCCGCTCATCGGCGCGCCGAGCCGATGCATCCCGACCGGTGACCAGTACTCGACCGGGATTCGCAGTGCCCTGTCACCGACTTCGAGTTCGAGCTCGCTGGCGTCGCCGGCCGGAGGCGGCACCTGCCGCTCACGGATCCAGCAGCGCAGCAGCGCCTCCACGGCGAGGCGGTCGGCCGCCTCCCGCGGGCCGAGCGTCGCGGGCGCCAACTCACTGATGGGATTCACGGACACGTCCTGCGGGCAGTCGGCAACCGGCGTTCAGGCCGGTCGGCGGGTTGATCAGCACGGCTGGTCCTCGGCGGCACCGGCGGCCGCGATCAGGTCGAGCAGCCGGTCGAGGTCGTCGGCGGTGGCCTGCGGGTTGACCAGGGTGAGCTTGAGGCGCACGCGGCCGGGCCCGGCCGGCTTGCCGTCGGGCCCGGGCAGCTCGGTGCGTCCGATCACCGCGCTGCCCTCGGTCAGCAGCCGGCGGCGCAGCGCCGCGTTGACCCGGTCCGGATCGCCGAACCGGGCCCGGTAGCGGAACAGCACGGTGGTCAGCGCGGGCTCGCGGACCAGCTCGAAATCAGGGTGCGCACGCAGCCGGTCCGCCACATGGCCGGTCAGCCCGAAGCAGCGTTCGATCAGCTCGGCGAGCCCGGCGCGGCCGAGTACCTGGCAGGTCGCCACGATCTTCACCGCGTCGGCGCGGCGCGACGTGCGCAGCGAGCGGTCCAGCAGGTTCGGGTACCCGGCGCGCTCGTCATCGAGCGCTGACAGGTAGGAGACGCGGCGGGTGAGCGGGCCGAAGGCCGCCTGCTCCCGGCACAGCAGGATGCCGGCCGGAATGGGCTGCCAGCCGAACTTGTGCAGGTCGAGGGTGACCGAGTCGGCCTCGGCGATGCCGTCGAGCAGCGGCCGGCGCCGCGCGGAGAACAGCAGCGCGCCGCCGTAGGCCGCGTCGGTGTGGAACCAGGCCCCGTATCTGCGCGCGACCCGCGCACACGCGGCGAGCGGGTCGATCGCGCCGGCGTCGGTCGTGCCCGCGGTGGCGACCACGGCCGCGACGATGTCGCCGTCCGCGACGAGGCGTGCGGCGACGCGTTCCAGCTCCTGCGCGTCGATGCGGTGGTCGTCGCCGACCGGGACGGGCACGACCGCGCGGTCGCCGAGGCCGAGCTGCGCGGCCGCCCGGCCGAGCGAGAAGTGCGCGACCGCGGAGCTGAGGATGCGCAGCCGCCCCGCCGCGTATCCGGGGATCCCGTCCTGCGCCGGATCGGTGTCGAAGGCGCGCCGGATCGCCTCGTCCCGCGCGAACATCAGGGCCATGAGGTTCGACTCGCTGCCGCCGGTGGTGACCGCGCCGCCGGGGTGCGACGCGCAGCCGCCGAAGCAGAGCCCTGCGAGCGCGCCGATGAGCTCGTCCTCGATGACGCTCGGCGCCGCCGACTGGTCCCAGGAGTCCATCGACGGGTTGAGCGCGGCGACCAGGGCGTCCGCGGTCACCGCGACCGGCAGCGTGGGGCAGTGCAGGTGCGCGGCCGTGTGCGGATGGCGCACGTGTACGGTCTCCGCGACGACGAGCGTGGCGAGCCGGTCGAACGCCGCCTCGCCGCCGCCGTGTTCGGGCAGCACCGGTC
>JBKOWZ010000202.1:0-13647 GCA_046724665.1 Actinomycetota bacterium | reverse complement strand
CACCCACAGCGCGGCGCCGGGTCCGGTGGTGCCGCGCCCGATCCTGGCCCGGCGGGTGCCGCGCACGACGGCGACCGGCTGGCCGCCGCGCAGCCGTCCGGTCTGCTCGACCACGGCGAGGGTGCCGTAGCCCGCGTACCTGCCCTCGGGGCGCGGCACCAGCAGCAGTTCGGGGGAGTCGCCGGCAGGTGCGGCGGTCTCGGCGCGCGCGGCGTCGATCGCGGCGCTGACCTCGCGGTCGTTCAGGTCGAGCGGCACGACCATGCCGGGGAGCACGACCGCGTCGTCGAGGGGCAGGACCGGCAGGGCTCGGGTGGTCGGGGCGATTGCCATCGGGCAACTCCTAGCTGACGCGGGGTTGAGTCTGCTCTGCTCAACTTCGGCCGCGCCGGCGGTGTTCCGACGGCTTGTTCGCTCTCAGCGAGCAGTCGGCTGCGTCATGATGGCGGCGTTGATCTGCGCGGCCATCTCGATGTCGGCCAGGGTGACCTTGCCGCCGGCGTCGTGCGTGCTCAGCGCGAAGGTGACGGTGCGCCAGCGGATGTCGATGTCCGGGTGGTGGCGCGCCTGCTCGGCCAGCACCGCGACCACGTTCACCAGGTGGACGGCGCCGGGGAAGTCCTCGGCCTGGTACACCCGGCGGATCGTGTCGCCCTCCCGGGTCCAGCCTTCGAGCTTGCCGAGCAGGTGCTCGACGGTTTCCGTGTCGAGCGGCTCATGCGCCATCGGTTCCTCCGCGGTGGTCGGGCTCTGCTGGCTCGGGTGTCGTGTTCGACGCGGCCGGCGGTGTTCCGGGTTCCGGCAGTGCGACAGGTACCCCGTGCCGCGCGGCCCATCCGCGCGCGTGCGCGATCCGCGCCGGGATGGCCGGATGCGTGCCGAACCAGGCGTGCGCCAGCGGGTGCGGTTCGAGGTCGGAGATGCCGCGCACGGCCAGGTTGCGCCAGGTGGCGACGACCGCGGTCGGGTCGCGGGTCAGGTCGAGGGCGTACTGGTCGGCGCGCGCCTCGACGTGCCGGCTGTACGCGTTGAACAGCGGGGCGCCGACCGTGCCGACCACCGTGCCGATCGCCATGACCAGCGCGAGCGAGCGCGGATCGGCCGCCGACGGCGTGCCGGCCGCGTCCAGCAGCCAGCGCCAGTGCAGCGCGGCGGCCAGCAGCAGCGTGCCCGCGACCAGGCCGGCCGCGCTCACCGCGGTGCCGGTCACCACGTCGCGCCGGGCCGCGTGGCCGAGTTCGTGCGCGCAGATCGCCGCGATCTGGTCGGGCTCGGCCTGATCGAGCGTGGTGTCCCAGACCACGACGCGCCGGGTCCTGCCCATCCCTGAGACATACGCGTTCATCGAGTTGGTACGCCGTGAGGCGTCGCTGACCAGGATGTCGCGCACGGTCACGCCCGTCTGCGCGGCCACGTCCATCAGCCGGTCGCGCAGCGGCCCCCGCTCCATCGGCCGGAACCGGTTGAACATGGGCTCGAGGACGACCGGCACCAGGAAGGAGAGCACGAACACCAGCCCGGCCGCGGCGACGGCTGCCGGGATCCACCAGGTCCCCGGCAGCGCGCGGATCAGCGCGAACAGGCCGAGGCTCATGCCGCCGAGGATGACCGCGCCGATCAGGAAGCCCTTGGCCTCGTCGGTCCAGAACAGCTTCCATGGCCGGTTCGACAGGCCCCAGTCGCGGTTGACCACCTCGGAGCGCGCCGCGATCGGCAGCCCGGCCAGCGTGAGCACCAGGTCGAGCGCGAGCGCGCCGAGTAGCGCGGTGGCGATCCAGCCGCCGCCGACCAGACGGCCGGCGCCGTGCGCCAGGTCCGCGCCGAGCCGGGTGAATCCGAGCACGCAGACCGCCGCGAAGCCGGTGAGCGCCGACGCCGCGCGCAGCGGCAGGACGGCCCGCTTGCGTCGGCGCGCGCGGGCGATCTGCTCCTCGGTGAAGTCCTCCAGCAGGGCCTGAGCGGTCACAGCTCCCATTCTGGGCCATCCAGGCTCTGCTACGTCGGCGAACGGCCTGCGCGAGCCGTCGCCAGGGTTACCCGCTGGTAGTACCATCCGCCGCATGGCGGGTACGACGGCCCTCGACGGCGACGGGTACGACTACGACGTGCTGGTGATCGGCTCCGGCTTCGGCGGGTCGGTGACCGCGCTGCGGCTGACCGAGAAGGGCTACCGCGTCGGGGTGCTGGAGGCCGGGCGGCGCTTCGCCGACCACGAGTTCGCGAAGAACTCCTGGCATCTGAAGGACTTCCTGTTCGCCCCCGACCTCGGCCTGACCGGGATCCAGCGCATCCACCGCCTCGACAACGCGCTGATCCTGGCCGGCGCCGGCGTCGGCGGCGGGTCGCTCGTCTACGCCAACACGCTGTACAAGCCGCCGCGTGCCTTCTTCGAGGACCCGCAGTGGCGCGGCGTGGCCGACTGGGAGAGCGAACTCGAGCCGTACTACGACCAGGCGCGGCGGATGCTCGGCGTCGTGGAGTACCACCGGGTGACCCCGGCGGACGTGGAACTGCGGCGCGTCGCCGAGCAGATGGGCGTCGGCGAGAGCTATCACCAGGCGCCGGTCGGCGTGTTTTTCGGCCTGAACGGCGAGTCGCCGGGCGCCGAGGTCGCCGATCCGTTCTTCGGCGGCGCGGGCCCGAGCCGGTGCACCTGCACCGAGTGCGGCGAATGCATGACGGGCTGCCGACACAACGCCAAGAACACCCTCGTCAAGAACTACCTCTACCTCGCCGAACGCAATGGCGCCGAGATCCATCCGCTGACCACGGTCACCGAGGTCGTCCCGCTCGACCGCGGCGGTTACCGTGTGGGCGTGCGCCCTACCGTCGGCAGACGTCGCTCACGCAAGGTCCGCAGGGCCTTCACCGCGCGCCAGGTCGTCTTCAGTGCGGGGGCCTACAACACTCAGCGGCTGCTGCACGCGATGCGCGCCACGGGCAAGCTGCCCGCGCTCTCAGCCACGCTCGGCGAGCTCACGCGCACCAACTCCGAGGCGCTGCTCGGAGCTACCGCGCGCGGCGGGCACACGGACTTCACGGACGGCGTCGCCATCACGTCGTCCATTCACCCGGATGCGAACACCCACATCGAGCCGGTGCGTTACGGCAAGGGCAGCAATGCGATGGGTCTGCTGCGCGGACCGCTGACCGACGGCGGTGGCCGCGTGCCGCGCGTGCTCAAGGCGATCGGTGTCGTGCTACGGCACCCGGATCAGGTGCCGACGCTGTTCAGTACGCGCAGGTTCGCCGAGCGCACGGTCATCCTGCTGGTGATGCAGTCGCTCGACAACTCGCTGACGGTGTATCCAAAGCGCACTGTTACCGGCCGCGTGAAGATCCGCAGCCGGCAGGGGCACGGCGAGCCGAACCCCGCGTGGATCCCCGCCGCCAACCAGGCCGCGCGGCTGATGGCCGACAACCTGCGCGGCGTGCCCGGCGGCACCGTGGGCGACCTGTTCGGCACGCCGCTGACCGCGCACATCCTCGGCGGCGCGGTCATCGGCGCCGATCCCGGCAGGGGCGTCGTCGATCCGTACCACCGGGTGTTCGGGTACGAAGGGCTGCACGTGGTCGATGGTTCGGCCGTCCCGGCGAACCTCGGCGTCAACCCCTCGCTGACGATCACCGCGATGGCCGAGCGGGCGATGTCCTTCTGGCCGAACAACGGCGAGACCGACCGCCGTCCGCGGCCGGACGAGGCGTACCGCCGGATCGATCCAGTAACGCCGCGTCGTCCGGCGGTACCCGACGCGGCCCCCGGCGCACTGCGCCTGCCGATCGTCGGCGTGTCCTGAGCGCTGCGGCTTTAGACCTGAGGCGTGTAGTCGGACCCTCGTGGGGGAGCGGGCACCTTGTCGCCGAGTGCGAACGCGTACTGCGTCGTGCCGTGCTTACGCAGATGCTCGAGTCGTTCGCGCGCCTCGACGACCGTGGGCCGATGTCCGGCCGGCACCCACCACAGCACGGTGACCGCCTCGTCCAGCCGCTCGAACCACTCGCGCCGCCGCCGCAGGTACGAGCGGTGCTCGTCGTCGTACACGAACGCGCGCAACTGGTCCGGGGACTGCCACACCGACATGTTCACCAGGATCCAGTCGTCGTCGAACATGCGAATCGTCGTCGCGTCGTCCGTCTCGTCGTCCTTCAGCCGCCAGACGAATCCGGGCGCGGCCTCCGCCAGCGCGTTGACGTGTTCGAGACCGCCGACGAAGTCGGCCAGCTGCGGTGTGTCCAGCGGCGCCAGGATGCGCCCGATGTTCACCTGAGCGAGTTCGTAGCCGTTGTTGCCCTCGTGCGCCTTCCCGTCGTCCATGGCCTCAAATTAACCGGCGCCGTGCTTCTGCGGCGTGTCGGTCACAGGCCCATCGACCAGAACTGTTCGCCGAGCGCGGGCGCGAACGTGTCGCCCTCGGTCTGCTCGACGAGCGTGAAGCCGACGTTGCGATAGATGCGCGCCGCGTCGCGCTGCATCTCGGTCGTGAACAGCACGATGCGTCGGTACCGCGCCTGCCGCGCGAAACGCACGCACTCCTCGACCAGCCGCGCGCCGATACCCATCCCGCGCGCGCTCGGCTCGACCAGCAGCAGCCGCAGTTGCGCCGTGTCCTCGTCCCGCTTGACGCAGAAGATCGAGCCGACCGGCGCCCCGTCCACCTCGGCGATCCAGGCGTTCTCGCGTTGCGGGTCATGTTTGTCCACGTAGTCGGCCACCACGCGGGCGCAGTACGACTCGATCGCGTGGTTCCAGCCGAGTTCCTCGGCGTAGAGGGCGCCGTGCCTGCCGACCACCCAGCCGTAGTCGCCGGGCCGCGCCGGGCGCAGGATGTACGCGTCGCGCCGCGGCTTGTCGCCGCCGAGCAGGTCGCGGATGGTGTCCATCGCCCCGGTCAGCCGCTGCTTCTGCTCGGCGGTCAGCGGTTCGAGCAGCTTGCGCACCTGCTCGTTCGAGCGCTGGTCCAGCAGCGAGAAGGCGCCGCGCCCCGCCTCGGTCAGCGTGACGGTCTGCCGCCGCGCGTCGGCGGCCGAGGGGCGCCGGGTGACTAGGCCGTCCGCCTCGAACCTGGCCAGGATCCGGCTGAGGTACCCCGCGTCCAGGTCGAGCGTGCGGCGCAGGTCCGCGCTGTCCGCGCTGCCGCGCTGGTTCAGCTCGAAGATGATGCGCGCCTCGGCCATCGAGTACGGGGTGCCGAGCAGTCCCTCGCGCAGCACGCTGAGCTGGGCCGTGTAGAACCTGGTGAACGCGCGCACGGCCGCGATCTGTTCGTCGGCGGTGGCGCTGGTATCGGTACTCGTCATCGTTGACTCCAACAAAGAATCCGTTGACTAGGTCAACTATGTCGGGGGCGCTCCGGAAAGTCCAGTGGGTTTGCGATGATGCGGGTACGCAGCGGCCCCGCCACCAGGGAAGGAGCGGTCATGCCCCGGGCGAAGTCCAACGGCATCGAGCTCGAATACGACACCTTCGGCGACCCGGCGGACCCCGCGCTGCTGCTGATCATGGGGCTGGCCAGCCAGCTGATCTCCTGGGAAGCCGAGTTCTGCGAGCTGCTCGCCGGGCGCGGATTCCGGGTGATCCGCTTCGACAACCGGGATATCGGCCTGTCCACCGCGTTCGACCACCTGCCCGAACCCGACCTGTTCGCGATCCTCGCCGGCGACCGCAGCAGCGTGCCGTACGTCATGGCCGACCTGGCGCAGGACACCGCGGGGCTGCTCGACGCGCTCGGCATCGAGCGGGCGCACGTGGTCGGTGCGTCGATGGGAGGGATGATCGCGCAGGAACTGGCGATCAGATCCCCTCAGCGGGTGCTGTCGCTGTGTTCACTCATGTCCAACACCGGCGACGGAAAGAACGGCCTGCCCTCGCCGGAGGCGCTGACGGCCGTGACCTCGCCGCCCGCCGCCGATCGCGCGGAGGCGATCGAGCGCACCGTCAGTGTCCTGCGGATCATCGGTTCGCCCGCGCCCGAGTACGCGCCGACCGACGAGTGGCGGTACGAGCGCGCGACCCGTATCTACGACCGCTCCTATCGGCTGGCCGGCGGCGCGCGCCAGGTGGCCGCGATCGCCGCCTCGCCGGACCGGACCGAGGCGCTCGGCTCGCTGCGCATGCCCGTGCTCGTCATGCACGGTGACCGGGACCCGCTGATCGACGTCAGCGGCGGCCACGCCACCGTGGCGGCCATCCCGGGCTCCGAGCTGATCATCTTCCCGGGACTCGGGCACGACCTGCCGCGACCGCTGTGGCCCGCCTTCGTGGACGCCATCGTCGGCAATGCGCGCAAGGCGGCGCCCTGAAATGGCGGTGTACGGGAGAGACCATGCCCCTGACCGGCCCGCCGCCGGTCTGGCAGACTCGATCTCCATGAGTTCCTTCACGCCGCTCGAGAACGCCCGGTGGTTCGCGGGCCTGCCCAAGCTGGCGCTGTCGGCGAACGGCCTGCTGCGTGATCCGCGCGGCCGGGTCGCGCTGGTCCGCAACACCTACCGGGCGGGATGGGCGCTGCCCGGCGGCGTCGTGGACGACAACGAGCCGCCCGGCGAGGCCTGCGTGCGCGAACTGGCCGAGGAACTCGGCTTCACGGTGCCGCGCCTCGGTCCGCTGCTGGCCGTCCAGTGGGCGCAGCGCATGGACGGAAACCCGCTCCAGTTCCTGAACCTGACCTTCGACGCGGGCGTGTGCCCGGACCCGGCGGCGCTGCGCGCGCAGCCCGAGGAGATCGCCGAGATCGGCTTCTTCGAGCTCGACGATCTGCCCGCCGACACCCGTCCGTTCATCGCGCGCCGACTCGCCGCGATCCGCGACACGCCGGGCAGCGTGGCGTATCTCGAGGAGACCTGGGTCTCGAAACAGCGCGGCCTGCACTAGTGCCACCGCACCAGCGTCACCGGTTGTTGTTGACCGCCGGATTGAGCAGCCCGCGCTCGGCGAGATAGTCGCGCAGCGGATAGCGGTCGCCGCCGAGCCCCCAGTACGAGATCGCGTCCTTGCCCGCACCGAGCAGCTGCCGCTGGATCGGTGTCAGCTCATCCCACCACGGGTGATCGGGCGTGATGATCCGGTCCTCGTGCGGCGCGATCCAGCGGTACGTCCATCCGATGAACAGCACCCTGCGGGTGATCCCGGAGTAGTTGTCCGACCGGCCGTGGTACAGCCGCCGGTCGAATACGACGACGTCGCCCCGGTTCGGGCAGACCTCGACGACCCGCCGGGTGCCGTCGAAGCCGAGTTCCGGGCGCTCGGGGCGCGCCAGCCGGCTGCTCTTGTGCGAGCCGGGGATGCACATGAAGTTGCCGCGGCCCGGCTCGGACGCGTCGGAGAGCCAGAACGAGGTGCGGATCGACAGCAGCGGACGCACCGGCTCGGTCTCCACCTCCAGATTCTGCCGCCCGCCGTCCTGATGCCAGCGCCATACCTTCGGGCGGGGCCGCGGGATCGGCGGGTGCACGTCCAAGTGGTGGTGATAAGCGTGGATGTTCCAGCCGAGGATGCCCCACGCCAGCGGGAAGACGGTCGGCAGCTCCAGCAGTTCGAGGAACGTCCGGTCCCGGTGCAGGAACCCCATCAGGTGCAGGCTCCGGTCGTCGGCCTGCACTCCTCCCGCTGCCTTCTCCTGCGCGTAGACGCGGTCCGTCGCTTCGTCCAGGCGCTCAAGCAGCTGCGGTTCGATCGCGCCGCGGATGATGAAATATCCGTCGCGGTCGAACGCGGCGCGCTGCTCGTCGGAAATCAAGACCCCGTTATAAGGCATGGCAGTACCCACGACGCTGGTGCTCGAGAATTCCTCCCGAAGACGTAACCCCACGGCATGAGTAGAGACGCCTTGACTTGCCGTCCCGGGTGCGCGGCGGCTCGGACACGCTCTCGACACGCCGTGCCACGCCGCCGACACGCCGCAGCGGTCCGCTCTACGCGAACATCGTTGCCCCGAAGTGCGCGGCGGCCGAGGATGGCGGAATGCGTATCCTCATTCTGGGCGGCAGCCGCTTCCTCGGCCGGGCGTTCGTGGCCGAGGCGTTGGCCGCCGGCCATCAGGTGACCGTCTTCAACCGCGGACGGTCGGGCCCCGACCAGCCGGGCGTGCGCGGCGTGCGCGGCGACCGGGAGAACCCGGCCGACCTCGCGCGGCTGGCCGGTGCCGGGCCGTGGGACGCGGTCGTCGATACCTCCGGATACGTCCCCAAGGTCGTCGGCGAGGGCGCGCGGGCGCTCGCCGACGCGGCCGAGGCGTACCTGTTCATCTCCAGCATCTCGGCGTTCACCGACTTCCCCGCCCGGCGCGTCGGCCCCGGCTCGCCGCTGTTCGACTGCGAGCCGGACGCGGCCGAGGGGGAGTACGGCGCGCTCAAGGCCGGCTGCGAGCGCGCCGTCCGCGCGGCCTTCCCCGGCAGGGTGCTGATCCACTATCCCGGCCTGATCATCGGCCCGCACGAGAACATGGGCCGGCAGACCTGGTGGCTCTCGCGCATCGCCCGGGGCGGCGACGTGCTCGCCCCCGGCGACCCCGGCCGGCCGCTCCAGCTGATCGACGCGCGCGACATCGCCCGCTTCGGCCTGCACCGCCTCGAATCAGGGCTGGATGACGCGTTCCTGCTCGCCGCCGAGCCCGGCCACACCACGTTCGGCGAGTGGCTGGAGAACTGCGTGCGCGAAACGGGGTCGGACGCGCGGCTCGTCTGGGCTCCCGACGAGATGCTGCTCGAGCACGAGGTCCCGGTCTGGAGCGGCCTGCCGCTGTGGACGCCGGACAACGACGAGGCGGCGGCGGTCTGGGACGCCGACGTCGCGCGCACCATCGACGCGGGCCTGGTCTGCCGCCCGATCGCGCAGACCGTCCGGGACACTTGGGCGTGGCAGCGAAACGAGCCCTCGCTCGCCGGCGAGGACGGCCGGATCAACAATCACGGCCTGCCCTCGGACGCCGAACAGCGCGTCTTGACGGCCCTGAAGAACGGGAGCTGATCGGGCTCGGCACCAGCCCTGCGTCACCTGGACGGCTGTACCGGGCGCCAGGCCAGCGGCGAGGAGAGCACCATCGTCGATGACGGCTGCCCGTGGTCGGCCAGCCGGTCGATCAGCGCCTCGAATTCAGCCATCGTCGCCACCGCGACGCGCAGCACGCAGCACGCGTCGCCGGTGAGCCGGTGCATCTCCAGGATCTCCGGGCTCTGATCGAGCACGTCGGGGTGCCGCAGCAGGCAGCGCGGCCCGTAGCAGGCCATCCGGACCAGCGCCTCCACCGTGCGCCCGGCCCGCGCCGGGTCTACGTGCGCGTGGTAGCCGGTGATCACGCCGGACTGCTCCAGCCTGCGCACCCGCTCGGCCACCGCCGGGGCCGACAGGTTGATCCGGCGGGCCAGTTCGTTGTAGGAAAGGCGGCCGTCGTGCTGCAACTCGTCGAGCAGCAGCCAGTCGGTCGCGTCCAGAAAGTCAGTTCGGGTTGTCACCTTTTGATCGTAAAGCTATGGCGGCCGATGAGGTGTCGTCGGCCATTCCGAGGCGCGGCCGCTGGTAGTTCGATAGTCGCGTGCCTGTGAAGACGGTCGCGCCGGACTACACCGCGCCAGAACACGCCGCCCGCAACGAGTACGAGGACTATGCCGGGCTCGACGCCCTGCTGCGCCTGCAACGGCCGCGTACGGACGCTCCGGCGGAGTTGTCGTTCATCGTCGTCACGCAGGTGATGGAGCTCTACTTCACCCTGCTGCGCCGTGACTGGGAGGACGCCCGCGACCGCCTGACGCGGTCGGACGCCGCCGCGGACGTGCGTGCAGTGGTACGAATGCTGCGTCGCGGCCACGGTGTTCAGGACGCGTTGATCGCGTCGTGGGAGGCGCTGCGGACGTTGACACCGGCCGAATTCGACGAATTCCGGGAGTCCTTCGGCGTCGCGTCGGGCATCCAGTCCTATCAGTACCGGCACATCGAGTTCCTCCTGGGCGACCGGCACCCGCGTGCCCTGGCGATCCACGAGCAGACGCCGCGTATCCACGACGAACTCGCCGTACAGGCCGCCGCGCCCTCACTCTACGACGCGGCTATGACGCTGCTTCACCGCCGCGGGCTCGACGTACCCGACGCGCTCGTGCAGCGCGACCACCGGACCGAGTACACCGGCGACGACCGGGTCGTGGCGGCGTGGCGCGCCGTGTACGGCGACGACGCCGGGTACGCAGATCTGGCCGATCTCGGCGACGCCCTGTTCGACACGGCCGAGCGGCACGTACGTTGGAAGCAGCGCCACCTGCTGTCCGTCTGGCGCTCGATGGGTGACAAGCCCGGCTCGGCCGGCACCTCGGGCGCGCAGTGGCTCGAGCGCGGCGTGCACCGCAAGTACTTCCCGGATCTGTGGACTCTGCGCGACCAGGGATGGGTGTAGCCGAATGCCTGCAAACCTCGCGGACAAGGCGGCCGCGCTCGACGCCGCCAATCCGCTCGCACACACCCGCGACCGCTTCCTGATCCCTGCGGGCACCGTCTATCTCGACGGCAACTCGCTCGGCGCGCTCCCGGCGGCGGTGCCGGCGGCCGTGGACGACGCGGTGCGCCGGCAGTGGGGCAGGGGCCTGATCTCCTCCTGGTTCGACGGGGGCTGGTGGGAGGCGCCGCTGCGCGTCGGCGACCGGATCGGCACGCTGATCGGCGCCGCGCCCGGCCAGGTCGTCGTGGGCGACTCGACCTCGGTGCAGCTGTTCAACACCCTGATGGCGGCCGCGCGACTGCGTTCGGACGGCGAACGCAGGGTGCTGCTGACCGATCCGGGCCACTTCCCGACCGACGCCTACATGACCGACTCGGTCGCCGAACTGCTCGGCCTCGAGGTACGCCGCGTACCGGCTCCCGAGGCGTCGGCCGCGCTCGCCGAGTACGGCGACCGGGTCTGCGTGCTCTCATATCCGATCGTCGATTACCGCACCGGCGAGCTGTGGGACCTGCCCGGTCTCACCCGCGTCGCGCACGACGCCGGCGCGGTCACCGTCTGGGACCTGTGTCACGGCGCCGGCGCGCTGCCCATCGCGCTCGACGAAGCAGAGGTCGATTTCGCCGTCGGCTGCACATACAAGTACCTGTCCGGCGGGCCGGGATCGCCCGCGTACACGTACGTCGCGGCCCGTCACCACGACGCGGTGCGGCACCCGCTCGCCGGCTGGCACGGCCACACCGATCCGTTCGCCATGCAGGACGCGTATACACCCGCCGGGGGAATCTCCCGCGCCCGGATCGGCTGCCCGCCGATGCTCTCGCTGCTCGCCCTGGAGGCAGCGCTGACCGCCTTCGACGGCGTCGAACTGGCCGACGTGCGCGCGGCCGGCCTCAGCGTGACCGGCTTCTTCATCGAGTGCTGCGACACACTGCCCGCCGGCCTCGGCTTCCAGGTGGCCACGCCGCGTGAGCCGCAGCGCCGGGGCAGCCAGGTGGCGCTGCGCCATCACGACGCCGCGCGGCTGGTGAAGGATCTGGCGCTGCGGTCAGTGGTCTGCGACAAGCGCGAGCCGGACATGCTGCGCTTCGGCTTCAACGCGCTCTACAACACCCACGCCGACGCGCTCGCCGCGGTCAGCGCGCTGCGGGAGCTCACGGCGTGAGCGCGTGCACCGAGAACATGATGAACAGCGGCAGCAGCGCCAGGATCACCAGCACCGCCCCGGCGATCTGCTCCATCGTGCCGTAGGCGATGTTCGGCTCGTCGAGCGTGCGCACCTGCGGCGCCCGGCCGAAGCGCACCACGATCTCGATGGTGTCGCCGATCCGGTAGCTCTCCTGCGAGGTGCGCGCGAGCCGGATCGTGTCGCGGTACGTCGTCCCGCCGAGCTCGTACTCGACCACTATGCGCGCCGCGTCGGAGGGGAAGGACTGGCCGGCCCGGTGCTGCGGGATCGCCTCGACCACCCGGGCGGTCAGGTGCGCGCCGGTCTCCAGCAGCCGCCGCGACCGGGTGAACTGCGACGAGCACAGGTATGCGCCCCCGATGCCGGCGGAGACGCTGAGTCCCACGGCGATGGAAAACGCGACGACATTGCCGGCCGCCACGATCCGCCTCCTGGCGTGAAAAGTTCTTGATGGCTAGCAGTCACGGTAGCGCGCCGCCCCACCCGCCGCACAATGGGTGGAACCTAAGAAAACCGCAGTTCCAGCCGTGTACACGGTGCCCGTGGCGGTCGATTCGCACGACCCGGGCCGGTCGGCCAGACACGAAGAGTCACCAGATGGTTGCAGTATCGTCACGCCGGTGCGACGTTGAGGAGCGGCGCCGGGGAGCGGCGGCTACGGCAGGCGCCAGTCGATCGGGTCGGCGCCCTGCTGCGCGAGCAGCTCGTTGGCGCGGCTGAACGGCCGCGAGCCGAAGAATCCGCGGTCCGCGGACATCGGGCTGGGGTGCGCGGACTCGATGCTGGGCACCGAGGTGCCGAGCAGCGGCTTGACCTCGCGCGCGTCGCGGCCCCAGAGGATCGCCACCAGCGGGGTACCGCGCTCGGCGAGCGCGCTGATCGCCTGAGCGGTCACCGCCTCCCAGCCCTTGCCGCGGTGCGCTCCCGGCTTGCCGGGCGCCGTCGTCAGCGCCCTGTTGAGCAGCAGTACGCCGCGCTCGGTCCACGGCGAGAGGTCGCCGTTGGACGGGGCGGGCAGGCCGAGGTCCTGGCCGTACTCGCGGAAGATGTTGACTAGGCTGGCCGGCAGCGGCCGCACGTTCGGGGCGACCGAGAAGCTCAGGCCCACCGCGTGCCCGGGAGTCGGGTACGGGTCCTGACCCATGATCAGCACCCGCACGGCGTCGAACGGCTGCTGGAACGCGCGTAGGACGTTCGCCCCGGCGGGCAGGTAGGTCCGTCCGGCCGCTATCTCCGCGCGCAGGAAGTCACCCATCGAGGCGATTCGATCGGCGACCGGTTCAAGGGCCTTCGCCCACCCGGATTCCACGACGTCATTGAGAGGGCGTGCCATGGCGCATCACTGTACCCGCAACGCGGACGGTCAATGCCCGGATCCGGCTCGATGGCCTGATCCGAACATTGGCCGTGTTTCTCGCGTTATCGGCTGCCCGCGCCGCGTTCGGTGCCGCGGCTCGCCGGTTCACTGCTCGGGTTCGGCGTCACGGGGCTCTTCGTCGGCGGCGAGGATCTTGTAGAGCGCCTGGCGCGTCTTGGTCAGCACGGCCCGCGCCTCTTCGCGCTGCGCGGTGCTGCCGACCTGCGCGACCTGCTTGTACGCCATGGCCAGCTGGCCGAGCAGCTCCCGGTCGCGCAGGAACTCCTCGAACCGCGAGCCGGGCCCGCCGACCGCGTCCTGCCAGATCCGGGACAGGTGCTCGGCGTTCTGCTCGGCGTGCCGGCGGCCCGCCTCGGTGAGCGAGAACAGTCGGCGCCCGCCCTCGCCGACCGGCTCGATCAGCCCCTCGTCCTCGAGCTGCGCCAGCGCCGGGTAAACCGAGCCGGAACTGGCCCGCCACACCCCGTCGGTGCGCTGCTCGATCTCCTGGATGAGCTGGTAGCCGTTGCGCGGCTCCTCGGCCAGCAGCGCGATGATCGCCGCGCGCACGTCGCCGCGCCCGGCGCGGCCGCGGCCGCGCCGGGGACCGTGCGGGCCGAAGCCGGGGCCCCAGAACTCGTCGCCCGGGCCAGGGAAGCCGAACGGTCCCGGCACCG
>JBKOWZ010000206.1:0-14791 GCA_046724665.1 Actinomycetota bacterium | reverse complement strand
CTGGTGCTCGCCCTGGTCGGCGCGCTGGCCGGCCGCGCGGCCCGCGAGCTGGACCGCTCCGCGCTGCGCACCAGCCTGCTCGCCGGGCTCTACGCGCTCGGCGCGATGTTGCTCAACCTGCTGATCGGCCTGGCGCTCGGGGACGGGACCGGTCTGTCCCGCCCCGGCCTGCTGCTCGCCCTCGGCGCGACCGCGCTTTACACCGCTGTCGCCACGCCGCTCGTCGTTCCCGGCCTGGCCGCGCTCGCCCGCCGCGTCCACAGCCCGAGCGCGCAGCTGGTCGCGCCGGTCGGCAACGCCGTGGACGGATACGGACCCGCACGCACCAGCCCGGCGCGTACCAGCCCCGGGCTCTACCCCGACGCCGAGAGGGTGTGACGAAGATGGCCGGCGACAGTGTCCGGGGTGGCTGGCGCAAGGGCTTCGCCAGCGTGGCCCGCGGCCGGATCGCGGTGGTGCAGGTGCTGGTCGTGGCGCTGCTGCTCACCCTCGGCGCCAGGCTGTGGTACCTCCAGGTGCGGTCCGGGCCGCAGTTCCAGCAGGCCGCCGCCGCGAACGACCTGCGGTCGGTGGCCACCGCCGCCGTGCGCGGCTCGATCCTGGACGACCAGGGCCGCCCGCTGGTGAACAACCGCACCGTGCTCCAGGTCACCGTGGACCTGAGCACCCTCGCGCAGCGGCCGCGGCAGGGCAGGGCGGTGCTCGAACGCCTCGGCGCCGTGCTCGGCGTCCCCGCCGCGCAGCTCGAACAGCGCGCCAGGCTCTGCTCGCCGACGGTCGCGCAGCCCTGCTGGACCGGCTCGCCGTACCAGCCGATCCCGGTCGCGCAGGACGTGCCGGCCCGCGCCGCGGTCAAGATCATGGAGGAGCACGACCAGTTCCCCGGCGTGTCGGTCGTCCCGGCGGCGGACCGGCAGTACCCCAAGCCGTTCGGCGTGCAGGCCGCGCAGGTGCTCGGCTACCTGTCGCCGGTCAGCCCGGACGAGCTGAGCGCGTCGGACTCGACCTATCAGACCACGGACATGGTCGGCCGCTCGGGGCTTGAGCGGACCTACGACAAGCAGCTGCGCGGCACCGCGGGCGTCGCCGAGGTCGCGGTGGACAACCTCGGCCACGCCGTGCGCACGGTGTCCAGCACCCCGCCGGTGCCCGGCGACGACGTGGTCACCACGCTCGACGCGCACGTGCAGGCCGTCGCCGAGCAGCAGCTCGCCGCCGCGATCAAGGGCGCGCGCGGCGGCTGGGACAAGGGCACGCGCACGAGCTACCGTGCCGACTCCGGCGCGGTCGTCGTGCTCGACGTGAACACCGGCGGCGTCGTGGCGATGGCGACCTACCCCAGCTACGACCCGGCCGTGTGGAGCGGAGGCATCAGCGCCGCCGAGTACGCGCACCTGACCGACCCCAAGGCCGGCATCCCGCTGCTCGACCGCGCCTACCAGGGCGAGTTCGCCCCCGGCTCGACGTTCAAGATCGTCACCGGCTCGGCCATGCTCCAGAACGGCTACTCCTCGCGCGGCACCTACGACTGCTCGCCGTCCTTCGCCGTGGGCAGCCAGGAGTTCCACAACTTCGAGGGCGAGGCCTTCGGCCCGATCAGCCTCAAGCGCACCATCGAGGTCTCCTGCGACACGGTGTTCTACCGCGCGGCCTACGAGATGTGGCTGCGCGACGGCGGAAATCACCCGGTCGCGCACCCGGCCGACCCGGTGCAGTCCATGGCGCTGGCCTACGGCCTCGGCCACCGGACCGGCATCGACCTGCCCGGCGAGGCGGCCGGCGACGTGCAGACCCGGCAGGAGAAGCGGGCCACCTGGAACGAGATGAAGGGCGTCTGGTGCCAGCGGGCGAAGACCGGTTACCCCGAGGTGGCCCGCGACGACCCCGGCCGCGCCGCGTACCTGAAGCAGATCGCGCACGAGAACTGCCTGGACGGCTGGCAGTTCCGCGGCGGTGACGCGGTCATCGAGGCGATCGGCCAGGGCGGCATCCTGGTCACCCCGCTCCAGCTGGCCCGCGTGTACGCGGCGCTGGCCAACGGCGGCACGCTCTACCAGCCGCACCTCCAGAAGGCGGTCATCACCCCGGACGGCAGGGTGGTGTCCACGTACAAGCCGAAGGTGGTCGGCCACGTCCCGCTCTCCGCGGCGACCCGCTCGTTCCTGATCGGCGCGTTCGAGGGCGTAGCGCAGGAGGGCACCGCGTCGGGCGTGTACGGCGGCTGGCCGCTGAACCAGGTCCACGTGGCCGCGAAGACGGGGACCGCCGACGTGTACGGCAAGCAGGCCACGTCGGTGTTTGCGTCCTTCCTACCGGCCGACCACCCGCAATACGCGGTCGCGATGATGGTCTCCCAGGGCGGCCAGGGCGCGGTGACCTCGGGCCCCGCGGTCGAGAAGATCGAGGAGGCGCTCTACGGCGTGCACGGCGGCGGCATCGACGTCAAGGCCGCCCTGCTGCCGAAGCCCCCCGCGACCCTCCCGCAGATCCGCCCGGACGGCACGCTCGTCCCGCCGCCGGACACCGTTCCCGCTCCTGCTCCCGCCCCCGCGTCCGCACCCCTCGCGCAGATCCGTCCGGGCAGCAGGCTGGTCCCGCCGCCGGACACCGCTCCTGCTCCTGCGTCCGTGATCCTCCCGCAGGTCCTCCCGGACGGCACGCTGGTTCCGCCGCCGATCCCGGCTCCTGCTCGCGCGTCCGCACCCCGCCCGCAGGTCCACCTAGACGGCACGCTGGTCCCGCCGCCGGACACTGCTCCCGCTCCCGCGTCCGCACTCCTGCCGCGGGTCCGTCCGGGCGGCACGCTGCTCCCGCCGCTAGTCCCCGCTCCTGCTCCCGCATCCGCACCCCTCGCGCAGGTCCGTCCGGGCAGCAGGCTGGTCCCGCCGCCGGTCCCCGCTCCTGCTCGCGCATCCACACCCCGCCCGCAGGTCCGTCCGGCCGCCCCCGCCTGGCAAATCCTCCCGCGCCCCTTCGGCCCCTTGCCCGGCCTGCTCGCCGCCGCGCCGTTCCTTCCCGAACGCCGTCACACCGGCATCGGCCACCCCGGAGCGGTCACGTGATCATCGGCGAGAAGGCCGGCGTCCCGGCGGTTGGCGTCGCGCTGCCCGACACTCCGGCCGGCCGGGCCCGCGCGGCGGTCCGCCGTGGCGGCGCGCTACGCCGCTTCGACTGGCCGCTGGCCGGATCGGCGGTCGCGCTCGCGCTGTTCGGGGCGGTGCTGGTCTGGTCGGCGACTCGCGCCCGCGGCCAGCTGACCGGCGGCGACCCGCAGTACTTCCTCAAGCGGCACCTGCTGAACATCGCGTTCGGCGCCATCCTGGCCGCCGTGGTCAGCGCGCTGGACCACAAGCGGCTGCGGGCCATGACCCCGGTGATCTACCTCTTCGCCCTCCTCGGCCTGCTCGCCGTGCTCTCGCCGCTCGGCTCCACGGTCAACGGCGCCCGGTCGTGGATCGAGCTCGGCGCCGGGTTCTCCATCCAGCCGGCCGAGTTCGCCAAGGTCGGTGTGGTGATGGCGGTGGCGATGGCACTGGCCGCCCGGCCGCCGGTGCGCCGTGCGCCCGACCTGCTCGCGCCGGTCTACGACGGACGGCGGCCTGGCGAGGCGCCCGGCGCCCGCCAGCTCGCGATCGCGCTGCTGGCCGCGGCCGTGCCGATGGGCTTCATCGCGCTGCTGCCGGACTTGGGCACCACGATGGTGATCGTCGCGACCGTCGTCGGCATGGTCATCGTCTCCGGAGTCGCGCTGCGCGCCCTGGCCGTGCTGACCGTGCTCGCCGCCGCCGGTGTCGCGGCGGTCGTGAAGTTCCACCTGCTGGCCACGCACCAGGTCAACCGGTTCGCCGCGTTCGCCGACCCGAGCCTCGACCCGCAGGGCGTCGGCTACAACACCCACCAGGCGCGCCTGGCCATCGGCTCCGGCGGCGTGTTCGGCCAGGGGCTGTTCCACGGCGCGCAGACCAACGGCCAGTTCGTGCCCGAGCAGCAGACCGACTTCGTGTTCACCGTGGCGGGCGAGGAACTCGGGCTGGTCGGCGGCCTGCTGATCATCGCGCTGTTCGGCGTGCTGCTCTGGCGCGCCTGCGCGATCGCCCGCGCCGCGACCGAGCCGTTCCCGCTGCTGCTGGCCGCCGGGGTGCTGTGCTGGTTCACCTTCCAGATGTTCGAGAACATCGGGATGACCCTGGGCATCATGCCGGTGGCCGGGATCCCGCTGCCGTTCGTCTCCTACGGCGGCTCGTCGATGTTCGCCAACTTCATCGCCGTCGGCCTGCTCGAGAACGTTCGGCTGCGGTCCACGAGGTGATCCGAGGTAGCCTGAGGCGGTGGTGAACTCCGTCTGGCCCCGGCTCGAACCCCTCCTTCCGTCCGTCCGCAAGCCGATCCAGTACGTCGGCGGCGAACTGAACTCGACGGTCAAGGACTGGGACGCGTGCGACGTGCGCTGGGCGCTGATGTACCCCGACGCGTACGAGGTCGGCCTGCCCAACCAGGGCCTGATGATCCTCTACGAGGTGCTCAACGAGCGCGAGGGCGTGCTGGCCGAGCGCACGTACTCGGTCTGGCCCGACCTCGAGGCGCTGATGCGCGAACACCGGGTGCCGCAGTTCACCGTGGACGGCCATCGTCCGATCGGTGAGTTCGACCTGTTCGGCGTGTCGTTCTCCACCGAGTTGGGCTACACCAACCTCCTTACGGCACTTGACCTAGCCGCCATCCCGCTCAACGCTGCCGACCGCACCGAGGACCACCCGGTCGTCGTCGCCGGCGGTCACGCGGCCTTCAATCCCGAGCCGATCGCCGACTTCATCGACGCCGCCGTCCTCGGCGACGGCGAACAGGCCGTTCTCACCATCACCGACATCGTCCGGGCGTGGAAGGCCGAAGGCCGCCCCGGCGGGCGCGACGAACTGCTCCTGCGCCTCGCGCGCACCGGCGGCGTGTACGTTCCGCGCTTCTACGACGTCGAATACCTGCCCGACGGCCGGATCAAGCGCGTGATCCCCAATCGCAACGGCGTGCCGTGGCGTGTGTCGAAGCACACGGTCATGGACCTGGACGAGTGGCCGTACCCCAAACAGCCCCTCGTCCCGCTCGCCGAGACCGTGCACGAGCGGATGAGCGTCGAGATCTTCCGCGGCTGCACCCGCGGCTGCCGCTTCTGCCAGGCCGGCATGATCACCCGCCCGGTGCGCGAGCGCTCGATCACCGGCATCGGCGAGATGGTTGACCGGGGCCTGGCCGCCACCGGCTACGAGGAGGTCGGCCTGCTCTCGCTCTCCTCCGCCGACCACAGCGAGATCGCCGACGTGGCCAAGGGTCTGGCCGACCGGTACGAGGGCACGCAGACGTCGCTCTCACTGCCCTCGACCCGCGTCGATGCCTTCAACATCGACCTCGCGAACGAACTGTCCCGCAACGGAAGACGCAGCGGCCTGACGTTCGCCCCCGAGGGCGGCAGCGAGCGTATCCGCCGCGTCATCAACAAGATGGTCAGCGAGGAAGACCTGATCAGGACGGTCACCGCCGCGTACTCGGCGGGCTGGCGGCAGGTCAAGCTGTACTTCATGTGCGGCCTGCCGACCGAGACCGACGAGGACGTGTTGCAGATCGCCGAGATGGCCAGAAACGTGATCAAGGCCGGCCGGCAGGCCACCGGCAGCCGCGACATCCGCTGCACGGTATCCATCGGCGGCTTCGTGCCCAAGCCGCACACGCCGTTCCAGTGGGCGGCGCAACTCGGCGCACAGGAGACCGACGCGCGTCTGACGAAGCTGCGCGACGCCATCCGCGCCGACCGCGACTACGGCCGAGCCATCGGCTTCCGCTACCACGACGGCAAGCCCGGCATCGTCGAAGGCCTGCTCAGCCGGGGAGACCGCCGCGTAGCCAAGATCATCAAGGCCGTCTACGAGGACGGCGGCCGCTTCGACGGCTGGTCGGAGTTCTTCTCGTTCGAGCGCTGGATGCAAGCAGCCGACCGCGCCCTCAAGGACGAGCAGGTGGACGTGCCCTGGTACACCACCCGCGAGCGCGACCAGGTGGAAGTGCTGCCCTGGGACCACCTCGACTCGGGCCTCGACCGCGAGTGGCTGTGGGAGGACTGGCAGGACGCGCTGCGCGAGGTCGAGGTGGACGACTGCCGCTGGACCCCGTGCTTCGACTGCGGCGTGTGCCCGCAGATGCAGACCGAGATCCAGATCGGCCCGACGGGTAAGAAACTGCTCCCGCTCACCGTCGTCTCCTCCGGCGCCGGCTGACGGCTGAACGGCGTCGGAACGGTCACGTAGGGTTCGTTCCGTGCTACTGACTGCCGAGCAATGGAAGGCGATGCCCGAAGAGATCTGTCGGCGGATCGAGGTCGTTGACGGTCATGTGATCTTCATGGAGGCGCCCGCCCGGACCCACCAGAAGGCGGTCGGGCGGTTGTGGACGGTGTTGCACGAGTCGGTGACGCGATTCGCGGCCGCTTCGGGTCAGTGTCTTGATGCTGCTCCGGATTCGGATCTGAGATTGGCGCAGGCTCCGCTGCATCACCGGCGACCGGATGTCGTCGTGTTCCGATGCATCGATGACCGTGACCTCGTGACACCCGAGGACGCACTTCTAGTGATCGAGGTCATCTCACCGACGAGTCGTGTGCGCGACAGGATCGACAAGCTCGGCGAGTATGCAGAGGCCGGTGTACCGCACTACTGGATAGTCGAGACGCGCAACGGGGCCATCTCCGCCGTCACCTGGTACGCGCTGCCGGGGGCCGACAAGCGGTACGAGGTTCGCGCCTCCTGGACGCCCGCCGAGGCGCCGGAGGGGATTCGCGCCGACGAGCCGTTCCCGGTGCGCATCACATGGGGCGAACTCGTCTTCTGACGACTCGTCACCAGTTGGCGTCGGGCGGATCTTCTGCCGCATTCGCACTGCTTTCGAGCCGCGCTTCTCATCGTCCTGCCAACCAGGTTTCAACCGCGCTTCCGGGCGGTGATCGGCTCGATTACCTGCTACTTATGGGTAACCTGGTCTGGATTCGGGGGTGGGACACCTCTAGTCTTTGCGTTATGACGACGAGCAGCACGACTCCCCAAGCGGCTCCGAACCCGGCGGGTCGGGGCGGCTCGGACGGTGCGGGTGCGGGTACCGGTGGCGCGGGTACCGGTGGTTCCGGTGGCGCGGGTGGCCGTGGCCGCGGAGGCGGGAACGGTGGGGACGGCGGGAGCAGCGCACGGCTGGCCTCGATTCGGCCGCATCTGCCGCGGGAGTTCGTCGCGCGGTTGGTGGAGGACATCGTCGTCGGGTCGTCGGCCGGGACCGCTTCGATCCACGCGCCGCTGACCGGCGAGGTGATCGTCGAGCTGCCGCAGTCTGGTCCCGGCGACGTGCGGCACGCCTTCCAGAAGGCGCGCGCCGCGCAGCCGGCCTGGGCCGCGCGGCCGCCGGGGGAGCGGGCCGCCGTGTTGCGCCGGCTGCACGACGTGCTGTTCGACAACGAGCCGCATCTGCTCAACCTGATCCAGATCGAGACCGGAAAGGCTCGGCTCAGCGCCTACGAGGAGCTCGCCGGCGGCGCCGCCACGCTTCGGCACTACGCCACCGCCTCGGCGGGGTACCTCAAGCCGCGGCGCAAGCCCGGCTTCTATCCGCTCCTGACCAAGGTCGCCGAGGTACGGCGGCCCAAGGGCGTCGTCGGGCTGATCACGCCGTGGAACTATCCGCTGGCCATCGTCATGATGGACATCGCACCGGCCCTGGCCGCCGGGAACGCCGTCGTGCACAAGCCGGACAACGCCACCTCGCTGACCGCGCTCTACACGCGGCAGCTCGCCATTCGCGCCGGGCTGCCCGCCGACGTCTGGCAGATCGTCACCGGCGAGGGCCCGGTCACCGGACCCGCCGTGGTCGATCACGCCGACTTCGTCGCCTTCACCGGCTCGACCCGGACCGGGCGCCAGGTCGCGCAGCAGGCCGCCGGGCGGCTGGTCGGTTGCTCGCTCGAGCTCGGCGGTAAGAACGCGATGATCGTGTTCGACGACGCGGACGTCGAGAAGGCGGTGCAGGGCGCCCTGCGCGGCTGCTTCTCCTCCGCCGGGCAGCTGTGCGTCTCCATCGAGCGGCTGTACGTGCACTACTCGCTGTACGACCAGTTCGTCGAGCGCTTCGTCACCGAGGCCAAGGCGCTGCGGCTCGGCAGCGGCCTCGACTACTCCGCCGACATCGGCTCGCTCGCCTCGACCAAGCAGCTCGAGGCGGTGACCCTGCACGTCGAGGACGCGCGGGCGAAGGGCGCCAAGGTGCTGGCCGGCGGCCGGCGCCGCCCCGACATCGGCTCGCTGTTCTACGAGCCCACCATCCTGGCCGGCGTCACCCCCGCGATGTCCGTCTACGCCGAGGAGACCTTCGGCCCGGTGGTCTCGCTGTACGGCTTCAAGAACGAGGCCGAGGTGCTCGAGTCGGCCGGCGACACCCCGTACGGGCTCAACGCCTCGGTGTGGAGCCGCGACGGCAAGCGGGCCCGCGAGATAGCGCTGCGGCTGCGCAGCGGCATGGTGAACATCAACGAGGCCTACGGCGCCACCTTCGGCTCCATCGCGGCCGCCATCGGCGGGATGGGCGACTCGGGACTGGGCCGGCGCAACGGCGCCGAGGGCATCTGGCGCTACACCGAGGTGCAGACGATCTCGCGGCAGACGCTGCTTCCGCTCGCACCCTGGTTCGGGATGTCCCCGCTGAGGTTCACCAAGCTGATCTCGGCGCTGCTGCGGCTGCTCAACCGGCTGCGCCTTAGGTAATAGGTCGTACATGCACTAGGTAGCATGCCTGCCTCAGATACCTCAGATCCCAGTGATTGACGCGGGTGGGCAGGGTAAGGCTCCAACAACGCCATGGCTACGGCGGAGCGCGGTAAAGACTTGGTAATGTCTGCTACCTCGCTATCTACCACCGTATCCGTACCAGTAGCGTGGAGGGGCAGATGGCACCGACCGTCACCTCTGTGAGGGCCCTGGGGGCTTGGGGAGCGCGGAATTGGTGAATCTGACGACCGCACAGTTGTCCTTTTACAGGCTTGCCCTACAAGGCTTTCCGGAACGACGGGGATGGTGAACATGGCCGGATCCTTCAACACAGACGCCGCGACGATGCAGAAGGCGGCCCAGCAGGTCCAGCAGGTGAGCGAGGAGATCAGCGGCGAACTGCGCTCCTTGCAGGCGAACCTGGACCCGGTGGCGGCCTCCTGGAAGGGCTCGGCGGCCTCGGCCTTCCAGCAGCTGATGGCGCGTTGGCACGAGGACGCCAACAAGCTGACCAGCGCCCTCCAGGGGATCTCCGAGATGCTCGAGTCGACCAACAAGAACTACTCGCAGGTCGAAGAGGCGAACCAGTCGCAGATCCAGAACATCCTGTCCGGACTGGGCTGAACCGCGCCGCATAAGGCTGACATCCCGCCGCGGAGCGGGGCTTCGACTTACGAGGGGAGTAGCAAGAGATGAGTGGATACTCGGGCCAGGTTCTCGTCACCTTCGAGACGATCGCGCAGGCCTCGCAGAACGTGCAGCGCACCTACCAGAGCCTGACGCAGAAGCTGGACGACCTGCACAGCTTCCTCGCGCCGCTGGTGGCGGAGTGGACCGGTAGCGCGTCCGAGCAGTACCAGCAGAAGCAGCAGCAGTGGAACCAGGCGCAGCAGGACCTGGGCCAGGTGCTCCAGACCATCGGCCGGGTGCTGGAGGAGACGCACAGCTCCTACCAGCAGACCGAGCAGGCCAACACCAGCGCCTGGGGCTGAGCGAGCACGTACTGCTGGTGCTAAGGTGGCCGCGTGCTTCGGTCGCGGCGATTTAGCTATGGCTTTCCGGCAGGTCCGGTGAGCCAGGCGGTCGCGCGCTGACTTCAGCCGCCAAGACCACAGATGGCGCCCCGGACCGGCAGGGTCCGGGGCGCTTTCGCGTCCGCTGCGGATTCCGCCGACCGCCGCGCCCTCCGTCCGTCGCCGCGCCGTACGCGCGGTGCCGACCAGGAAGGGCCGACCACCCATGACCGCGATCGATGTGACCGACAGGGACGACGAGGACCGCGCGGACTCGGTGCTGTCCGGACGCGAGCGGATCGACGCGCTCGACGACCGGATCGCTGAGCTGGTACGGCGCCGGATCGAGGTGTCGCGGCAGATCCAGGCCGCCCGGATCGCCGACGGCGGCCGCCGGGTGGACCTGCGCCGGGAGACGGAGATCATCGACCGCTACGGCGCCGCGCTCGGCCGACCGGGCACCACGATCGCGATGGCGTTGTTGGAACTCGGCCGGGGGCGGGCGTGAGCGTATGCCGTGGCTGCCACGGCAATACTCTTCGACGCTGGCCGGGCCGCGGCGCGGGCGGATGGCGCGCGGCGGTGCGATCGGCGAATTTCGCAGAGCCCGTAACCGGATGTCGGGTCAGTCGTTGTGCAGGGCGGATGGACCGAGGCGATCGGCCGCGGCCGGGTGAGCGACGACCGGACCGCGGCTGTGGGACCTCGCCCCGGCGCGGATCCGCTGGCAGGGGACAGCCGGCAGGCGTCAGCGTTTCCATTCCCGGTCTTCGCGGCCGGCCGAACCATACGGTCCACTCCGGTCCGGTCGGCCGCGAAGACCTCTGTCGTGCGCTCGCCGTTCTGTGTACGGCCGCGTATGACCGGGGGTGAACGGCGGTGAAGGTGACGATGAGGTCACCGCCGCGAAGTTGCGTACGGCGGACGCCCTAGACTGGTCGGCATTATGGACGCCACCTCCCCGCTGGTACTCGTCGTCGACTTCGGTGCGCAGTACGCCCAGCTCATCGCCCGCCGGGTCCGTGAGGCGCGGGTCTACAGCGAGATCGTGCCGCACGACACGCCGGTCGCCGAGCTGCTGGCCAGGCGGCCCGCCGCGATCATCCTGTCCGGCGGCCCCTCCTCGGTGTACGCCGACGGCGCGCCGCACGTCGGGGCCGAGCTGTTCCGCGCCGGGGTGCCCACCCTCGGCATCTGCTACGGCTTCCAGGCCATGGCGCTGGCCCTCGGCGGCACGGTCGATCACACCGGTACGCGGGAGTACGGCGGCACCGACCTGACCGTCGCGGAAACGTCCTCGACCCTGTTCGCCGGCACGCCCGCCGCGCAGTCGGTCTGGATGTCGCACGGCGACTCGGTGGCCGCCGCGCCCGAGGGCTTCCGGGTCAGCGCGCGCACGGCCTCGACCCCGGTGGCAGCCTTCGAGGACGACGAGCGGCGGCTGTACGGCGTCCAGCACCATCCCGAGGTGCTGCACACCGCGCACGGCCAGAAGGTGCTGGAGAACTTCCTCTACCACGGCGCCGGGATCATCCCGAGCTGGACCATGGTCAACATCGTGGACGAGGCGGTCGAGTCGATCCGTGCGCAGGCCGGCGGGCGCCGGGCGATCTGCGGGCTGTCCGGCGGCGTGGACTCCGCGGTGGCCGCCGCGCTGGTGCAGCGGGCCATCGGGCACCGGCTCACCTGCGTCTTCGTCGATCACGGGCTGCTGCGCAAGGGCGAGGCCGAGCAGGTCGAGAAGGACTTCGTCGCGGCCACCGGGGTGGAGCTGAAGGTGGTGGACGCGCGCCGGCGCTTCCTCGACGCGCTGTCCGGGGTGACCGAGCCGGAGGAGAAGCGCAAGATCATCGGCCGCGAGTTCATCCGGGTCTTCGAGCAGGCGCAGGCCGAGATCGTGGCCGAGGGCGCCGATGACGGCGCGGGCAGCTCCCCGGCGGACTGGTGCCTGGTGCAGGGCACGCTGTACCCCGACGTGGTCGAGTCCGGCGGCGGCTCCGGCACCGCGAACATCAAGTCGCACCACAACGTCGGCGGACTGCCCGACGACCTCGAGTTCGAACTCGTCGAGCCGCTGCGCAAGCTGTTCAAGGACGAGGTGCGCCGGGTCGGCGAGGAGCTCGGGCTGCCCGCCGACATCGTCTGGCGCCAGCCCTTCCCGGGGCCGGGCCTCGGCATCCGGATCGTCGGCGAGGTCACCGAGGACCGGCTCGACCTGCTGCGCGAGGCCGACGCCATCGCCCGCGACGAGCTGACCAGGGCGGGGCTCGACCGGGAGATCTGGCAGTGCCCTGTGGTGCTGCTCGCCGACGTGCGCTCGGTGGGCGTGCAGGGCGACGGGCGCACCTACGGCCACCCGATCGTGCTGCGGCCGGTCTCCTCCGAGGACGCGATGACCGCGGACTGGACCCGGCTGCCCTACGACGTGCTGGCGCGGATCTCCACGCGGATCACCAACGAGGTGCGCGACGTGAACCGGGTCGTGCTCGACGTGACGTCCAAGCCGCCGGGCACCATCGAGTGGGAGTGACCCGGGGGATTGAGCCGGGGGTGTACGCTCCCAGCCTGCCGCCGAATTGGCGCACACGATGCGATGCGCGTACGGATTGCCGGTGCGAGTGAGGGAGGGGCGAGCGCGTGGCTCACGGACCGGGACTGGACAGTCACGTCTCGATCCGGCGGGACTACGACCGTGAACTTGCCCAGTTCGTCGAACGCTGCCGCGAGCTGGCGGACGGCGACGGGGTACCCGGCGCGCTCGCGCACTCGGAGGCCGCCGCCAAGCGCTGGGTCTCCGACGAGCTGACCCGCCGGGCCGGGCGGCTGGCCGCGGTCTGCCGCCAGGAGAACGCCGCCTGGATCGCCCTGGTCGGCCGGCAGGCGATGCGCGCGGCCTGGTGGCTGCTGGCCGCGGTGCTCGTGATCGACCTGACCACGCTGCCGCTCTCGGCCGGCTGGACGATGCCCCGCACGGCCTCGCCGCTGGCGTTCCTGGCCTTCGCCGGGCTGTTCACGCTGCTGAGCCTGGTGCACTCGGACATCGGCGGCGTGCTGTGCTTCCTGGTCGGCGTGGACGGCCGCCTCTCGCTGCCGCGCACGCTGGCCGTGCTGTGGGGGGCGAGCTTCTTCACCGCGTTCGTGTACTTCGGCGTCGAGGACATCGCGGCCGGCTCCCCGCAGGAGCGGGCGCAGATCGCGGCGGCGATCTCGCACCCGCACTGGGAGTACCTGGCGCTGCTGGTCACGCCGGTCGTCGTCGCCGCGGTCAGCGGCGTGGTGAGCGCGGCGCGGATGCGCCGCCGGGCCGCGCCCTACCTGCCCGGCCAGCGTTCGCAGCTGCGCGACCTGCTGGTCGAGGACTCCGGCCTCGGCTCGCTGGCGGCGGCCGTGTGGCTGCCGGCGAACCTGGCCGCCGTGCTGTTCCTGGTGGTCGGCCTGGCGAAGAATCCTTACGACCTGCCGCGGCTGCCGGCCGCCGTGGTGGCGGTGGCGCTCGGCGCCGCGGCGCTCTACCTCGGAGTGAAGCTGGCCGAGGTGCGCCGTCCGGTGCTGGTCTCCGTGGTGCGGGTGCGCACCCCGGGCGAGCCGGACGGCCCGATCCGCCAGGGCGACGAGATCGAGATCCGCGGCCTCGGCTTCGTGCCGCCGGCCGCCCGCGCCCCGGACCAGCTGGCCCGGATCGTGGTCAAGCTCGGCCCGATCCACATCCACGTCCCGCTGGTGCCGGACGGCGAGGGCGGCTTCGCCAACCCGACCGACACCCCGGTGACCGTGCCGATCCCCTACGAGGCCGAGCCCGGGCCGTGGACCGTGCGCGTGGTCACCGCCTCGGGGCTGGAGACGAGCGACTACCCGCTCGACATCGCCACCGACGAGGTCTGAGCCACTCACGTCCGGGCTACTTCGAGTCCGGCCCGCCGTCGCGGCGGCGGTCCCGCAGCAGGACGCCGACGACGCCGGACAGGCCGAGGCCGAGCAGCAGCAGCGAGAGCGTCCACCCGGCGTTCACCGACAGATGGCCGCCGGACGCCAGCAGGTACGCGCCGCCGATCAGGAAGAAGACGATCCCGGCTCCGATCGACGCGGGGTCGGCGTCGGCGAACCTGCCCCGCCCGGGCCCCGGCCCGTACTCGCCGGGCTCGCTCGGCTCGTTGAACTCGCTGTCCGGACCCTGCTTCGGCTCAGTCGGCACGGTACACCTCCACGTCTCCCAGGCCCGCCTTGAGGTCGAGCACGATGGTTCCCCGCGAACCGCCTTCGGCGCGGGCACTGAAGCTGCGGGTCACGTCGAGCCCGGAATGCTGCGAGCCGTCGGTGAACTGCATCCTGCCCGCACCGACGTGCACCGTGACGACGAGCGCCACGTCCTTTGGCACGGTCACGGTCAGGTGGCCGGCCCCCACGTGCGCGGCGACGTGCACCGTGCCGCCACCGGGATCGACCGCCGACAGGTCCAGGTTGCCGCGTCCGGCGGCCAGGTTGTACGGCGAGGCGACGCTGGCGGCGGAGACCGGCGCCCAGGACATGTCGCCGGTCTCGCCGCGCAGCGGCACGCCGATCGCGCCGGCCAGGATCAGCGGCACGGCCAGCACCAGCCCGAGCGGGATCAGCACCCGCGCCCTCCCGAAGAGCCCTCCGACGACCATCCCCGCCCCAACCGCCATGACGGTCAGGGCCAGCCCCGCCGTCCAGCCGATGCTGATGGCGCCCGCCTCGGCGAGCACCCCGATCGCGCCGAGGATCAGCACCGCCACCGACAGCGTCAGGCCGCTGACCCGGCGCGAGGTCCGCCTCGGCGCCGATGCCGCCGCGCCGTACGGTTCGAACTGCGTGTTCTCGAACGGAGTGCTCGGCCCGGCTCCGGGCACGGCGTCGCTCGGCTCGTCCGGCGCCGTCGCGGCAGGGCCCGTAGATCCCACACCTCCCGCGGCCTGCGCGCCGCCCTCGGCCGCGGTCGGCGGCGTGGGCACGGGGCGCTGCCACCACGGC
>JBKOWZ010000069.1:0-8802 GCA_046724665.1 Actinomycetota bacterium | reverse complement strand
GGTGATGGGCGACGCGCGCGCGGTCGGGCCGCTGCTCGGCGGCGAGCCCGCGGTCGCGGTCTGGGCGGGGCGGCTGCCGGGCGTGCGGGTGCGGCCGTTCCACCTGAGCGCGAGCCGCGAGGGCGAGTCGATCGCGGTCGGCGGGCTGCCCGAACCCTGGCCGGACGACCGGGTGGTGATGGTGCTGGCCGATCCGCTCAGCTTCCCGGCCGACGGCTTCGTCGAGCGCTCCAACGAGGCGCTGCCCGGCCTGCCGTTCCTCGGCGGCCTGGTGCCCGGCGCGGCCGGACGCGGCTCCGCGCGGCTGATCCGCGGCGGCGCGACGTACGACGAGGGCGCGGTCGGGGTGATGCTCGGCGGGCCGGTCGATGCGGCCATAGCGGTCAGCCAGGGCTGCCGCCCGATCGGGCCGACCATGACGGTCACCGCGGCCGACGGGAACCTGCTGCTCGGCCTGGCCGGGCAGCCGGCGCTGGAGCGGCTGCGCGAGATCGTCGATGCGCTCGACCCGCAGGAGCGTGCGTCCGTGGCGACCGGGCTGCACCTCGGCATCGCCATGGACGAGTACGCCGAGACGCACGAGAGCGGCGACTTCCTCATCCGCGGCGTACTCGGCACCGATCCCGACCGCGGCGCCGTGGCCGTCGGCGACGTCGTCGGCGTCGGGCGCACGGTGCGCTTCCAGTTGCGCGACGCCGCCAGCGCCGGCCGCGAACTGGGCACGGTGCTGACGGCCTGCCGTGAGCGGCCCGGTTACCGCACCATCGGCGGCGCGCTGGTGGTCTCGTGCAACGGCCGCGCCCGCGACCTGTTCCCGCCGCCGCTCGGCGCCGGGCACGACATCCTGGCGGTGCGCGCCGGGCTGGGTACGAACGCGGTGTCAGGTTTCTTCGGCGCCGGGGAGATCGGCCCGGTCGGCGGCCGTAACCATCTGCACGGCTACACCGCCTCGGTGCTCGCGTTCGCCGACCGCGACGCCCGGATCGTCTAGCCGCACACGGCTCCGGTACCGTTCCGATCGACGTCGTAAGGAGGCGCATGTCCGTGGGACCGACCGAGCAGCGGATCCTGGCGATCGACATCGGCGGCACGAAGCTCGCGGTCGGCGTCGTGGACGGCGAGGGCCGGGTGCTGGAGAACCTGCGCGCCGCCACGCCGCAGCCTTCGAGCGTGGGCGACGGCGGGGAACTGATCCTGCGCACCCTGCTCAGCCTCATCGGCGAGCTGAAGACGGATCCGGCCGCGTTCGCCGGCGTCGGGGTCGGCTGCGGCGGGCCGATGCGCTGGCCACAGGGCGAGGTCTCCCCGCTGAACATCGAGTCCTGGCGCGGCTTCCCGCTGCGCGCGCGGCTGGCCGAGGCCTTCCCGGGCCGCCCGGTGCGCGTGCACAACGACGCGATCTGCCTCGCCGTCGCCGAGCACTGGCGCGGCGCCGGGCAGAACACGCAGGACATGCTCGGCATGGTCGTGTCCACCGGAGTCGGCGGCGGCCTCATCCTCGGCGGCCGGCTGATCGACGGACGCACCGGCAACGCCGGGCACATCGGCCACGTGATCGTGCACGCCGACGAGCCGCTGTGCGCCTGCGGCGCGATCGGCTGCCTCGAAGCCGTCGCCTCCGGCCCGCGGCTGACCGGCTGGGCCGCCGAGCAGGGCTGGCGCCCCGGCGTCCCGGCGCACCAGCGTGCGGGCCGTGAGTTGGTGGACGACGCGCGTCGCGGGCACCCGATCGCGCTGACCGCGCTGCGGCGGGCCGGCCGGGCGCTCGGCCTGGCGATCGCCTCGGCCACCGTGCTGTGCGACGTCGAGGTCGTGGCCATCGGCGGCGGCCTGTCGCAGGCCGGGCCGCTGCTGTTCGACCCGCTTGAGGCCACCCTGCGCGAGCGGCTCGGCCTGGCGTACGCACGACCGGTGCGAGTCGTCCCGGCGGCGCTGGGGCAGGAGTCGGGACTCGTCGGAGCCGCCGCGCTGATCGTCCACCCGGAACGCTACTGGGCTCCCGGAGACTGACGAGGCGGGTTCGACCAACCTGCTGACCAAACTGCTGAGGGCGCACCCACCGGATGCGCCCTCACCGGGTGTTCAGTTCTCTCAGCGCATGACTGGCGCGGCGTCCGCCGGGGCCGCGGCCTCGCCGTCACCGGCGGCTGCGTCACTCGCCGCAGTGTCAGTTGCCGCAGTGTCACCGGCCGTGCCGCCTTCAGGCGCGCCCTGCGGTGCCGGAGCGCCCGCCACGCGCAGGGTGACCTGCTTGAGGAACAGGCTCAACACGAAGCCGACCGCCATGATCACGGCCGCCACCACGAAGACCACCGTCATCGCCTGCACGAAGGCGTGCAGCACCGCCGCCTCGATGCCCGGCGACTTCGCGTCGAGCGCGTCGAGGCTCTTGCGGTTGATCCCGCTGGCGTTGCCCCCGGTGCTGACGATGCTCGCCCTCGCGCCGAGCCCCTCGGCCATGTAGTGGGCGATCCGGTTGGTCAGGATCGCGCCGAAGATCGCCGTGCCGAACGAACCGCCCATGTTCCGGAAGAACAGGTTCGCCGAGGTGGCGGTGCCGATGTCCTTGAACGGCAGCGCGTTCTGCACGGCCAGCGTCAGCACCGGCATCACCGTGCCGAGGCCGAAGCCGAGCACGAACATGTAGATCCCGCGCTCGGTGGCCCCGGTGTGCTCGTCCATCCGGGACATCAGGTACATGCCCACCGTGGCGATCGCGGTGCCCGCGATCGGGAACGGCCGGTACCTGCCGAGCTTGGAGATCAGCCGGCCGGCGATGATCGAGGAGGGCATGATGCCGAGCATCATCGGCAGCAGCGCCAGTCCCGCCATGGTCGGGGTGTAGTCCACCACCAGTTGCAGGTACAGCGAGACGTAGATCAGCGAGCCCATCATCGCGATGCCGAGCACGAACGCGATGCCGTTGGAGACGGTGAACACCGAGTTGCGGAACAGGTGCATCGGCAGGATCGGCTCGGTGGCGACCTTCGCCTCCCAGTACACGAAGAAGGCCAGCAGCGCCGCGCCGCCGACGATCAGGCCGATGATCAGCGGCGAGCCCCAGGCGTAGTTGTTGCCGCCCCACTCGGAGACCAGCAGCAGCGCGCCGGCCCCGGCGGTGACCAGCCCGGCGCCCAGATAGTCGATCTTGTGCTTGACCTGGCTGCTGCGCACGTGCAGCACGATCGACACCACGACCAGCGCGATGGCGCCGAGCGGCAGGTTCACGTAGAAGATCCAGCGCCAGCCGGTGACCCCGAGCAGGTGGCTGCGGTCGGTGAAGAAGCCGCCGATCAGCGGGCCGAGCACCATCGCCAGCATGAAGACGCCGACGAAGTAGCCCTGGTACTTGCCGCGGTCGCGGGGCGGGACGACCACGCCGATGATGGTGAAGACCAGCGCCATCAGCCCGCCGCCGCCGAGGCCCTGCACGGCGCGGAAGGCGATCAGCTCGCCCATGTTCTGCGACATGCCGCACAGCGCGGAGCCGACCAGGAACAGGGTGATGGCGAACATGAATATCTTCTTCGGACCGTAGAGGTCCGCCAGCTTGCCATAGATCGGCGTGACGACCGTCGAGGAGAGCAGGTAGGCGGTGACCACCCAGGCCTGGTGCGCGAGGCCGTTGACCGGGTCGAGGTCCTGCACGATGGTCCACAGCGCGGTGGACACGATCGTCTGGTCGAGCGCGGCCAGCAGCATGCCAAGCATCAGGCCGCTGAAGACCACCATGATCTGCCGGTGCGACATCAGGGGACGGCCGTCGGCCGCCGTCGCGGGTGCGTTCATTTAAAGCATCCTTCGGTGTCGCGGACGAACCTGTCGAGCAGTTTTGCCAGCGCGCGTACGTCGTCCGCGCTCCATGCGGAATCGGACAACGCGGCCTGGATCGCGGAAATCCGGTCGCGCCAGTACTGCCGTACGAAGTCGTGTCCCCGTTCGGTGAGCCCCACCTGGAACGCGCGCTTGTCGTCGGGGTCCGCGCTCTTGGCGACGTGCCCCTCGTCCTCCAGCGCGCGAAGGTGCCGGCTGACCGTGGACAGGTCGAGCAGGCACTCCTTGGCGAGCGCGGAGGCGCGCATCGGTCCCACCTTCGCCAGGGTGAACAGCACGGCGACGCGGCCGTGCTCACCGCCCTGCTCCGCCGACCGCTGTCGGCTCCTCACCTGCAACATGAACGAGCGCATGGCGCCCATGAGCTCGGTCATGTCCTCGGTGGACGGCCCGGCCGGCGGCGTAGGCGGGGCCGGGGACCTCTCGGGGGCGGAGCGCGCCGCGGCGGGCTGCTCGTGCGTGCGGACGGCCAATGGGGACCTCTGAGGGATGAGGCTCTCGGATAGTTGCTTGCGCCCTACAACCATAAAAGAACTTGCTTGCGTCCTGCAACTTGTTTTTGCTCAGTGGCCGCGCGCCGTCACCACCGTCACGGACCACCGCCGTCGTCGCCCGGCGGCCGCGCGCGTAGCCTGGGGGCATGGCGACGACCCCGACCGTGACCCTCGACGACGTGCTGGCGGCACGCAAGCTGATCGCCGACGTCATCCGCCCCACCCCGCTGGCCTGGTCGCGGCCGCTGTCCGAGCAGTGCGGCGGCGAGGTCTGGTTCAAGTGCGAGAACCTCCAGCGCGCCGGGTCGTTCAAGATCCGCGGCGCCTACGTGCGTATCCACAACCTGCCTCCGCACGAGCGGGCCCGCGGCGTGGTGGCCGCCAGCGCGGGCAACCACGCCCAGGGCGTCGCGCTCGCCGCGACCCTGCACGGCATCCAGGCCACCGTCTTCATGCCGGAGGGCGCACCGCTGCCGAAGGTGGCCGCCACCGAGTCGTACGGCGCGCAGGTGCGGTTCACCGGGAGCACGGTCGATGACGCGCTGGTCGCCGCGCGCCGGTTCAGCGAGGAGACCGGAGCCGCGTTCATCCACCCCTTCGACCACCCCGACGTGATCGCGGGCCAGGGCACGGTGGCCCTGGAGATCCTGGATCAGTGCCCGCAGGTCAAGACCGTCCTGGTGGGCGCGGGCGGCGGCGGGCTGCTGGCCGGGATCAGCACGGTCCTGCACGCCCTGCGCCCCGACGTCCGCGTCGTCGGCGTCCAAGCGGCGACGGCAGCGGCGTACCCGCCGTCACTGGCCGCCGGGACGCCCACGCGGATAGAAGGCATGGCGACCATGGCCGACGGCATCGCGGTCGGCTGCCCCGGCGACGTGCCCTTCGGCATCATCCGCGAACTGAGCACCGAGATCCTCACGGTCTCCGAGGAGTCGATCTCGCAGGCGCTGCTGTTGCTGCTCGAGCGCAACAAACTGGTCGTCGAGCCGGCCGGCGCAGCCGCCGTGGCCGCGCTCATCGAGGCCGGCCAGGTTGGGCACGCAGGCCAGGCCGGACCCGCGTTCGAGCCCCCGATCGTCGCCGTCCTGTCCGGCGGCAATGTCGATCCGCTGCTCCTGCTGCGCCTGATCCGCCACGGCCTCGCGGCGGCCGGCCGATTCCTGTCGCTGCGCCTGCGGCTGAGCGATCGCCCCGGCGCGCTCGCCCAACTGCTCGCCGAACTGGCCGCGGTGGACGCGAACGTCGTGGACGTCGAGCACGGCCGCACCTCCGCCGGCCTGGGCGTCGGCGAGGTCGAGGTGGCGGTGACGCTGGAGACGCGTGGCGCCGACCATGCCGAGACAGTGCTCAACCGCCTCAGCGCCGCCGGCTACGCGCCAACCGTGCAGTAGTGCTAGAACGCCAGGTCTTCCCAGGAGATGTACAGGTCGAAGGGCTTGGGGAACTCGATGGCCACGTCGCGCGGTTCCCATTCCCCGACCAGGCCGTAGATCGCGGGACGTAGCAGTTTGACCTCGAGTCCCGCAGCCGGAACGACGATCAGCTCGTAGGCTCGTACGGCGGCGATGTCCCAGCTGCGGTTCGTGTCGAGCTCGACCTCCCAGTACCAGGGGATACCGGCGTCGGCGTAGCGGGCCTTCTTCCACTCCACCCGCTTGGGAGTATCCGATCCCGACAGCACCTCGCCGACCAGGACGACATCGGCAGGGGTCATGTCGGCACCGCGGGGCAGGCAGCGGCGAACGAAGAAGTCCGGGGTGAGGAAGCTGGACTTGTCAGCGGTGAAGAAGATGTTGGTCTCGACCTCGGCCTCCCAGCAGGACGCTTCGCCCTCGTCGGCTGACTTCCGCATCGCCTGACGGGCGTTGGCTTCGATCGCTGCGCAGATCCGCCTGCTGAAGCGCCGGTGCTCCAGGGGCCCGCGCCGGTTCCAGAAGACCCTTCCCTCCCACAGTTCGATCTCGTCGGCGGTGTGGTCGGGCAACTGCTCGAGTTCGTCCCAGGTCAACTGTTCGGGGACGCCGAGACCGGACGCGTCGATCGCGTTCGCCGACATGTCACTACCTTCGCCCTCTGGAGCCGTCCTTCGCTCCACGGTAGCGGGCATCTGCGGCCTGACCTGCGGAATCACCTTCGCGGCTACGATACGACGCCGCTGTACCGCCACTTCTTCGCCGGAGCGGCGCCGGACGGTGGCCAGCCCGTCGGGGTCTTCGTCCGGCGGCCAGTGCGTCAGTTCGCCGACCACGTCCGTGAGCGTCTCGCCGAACTGTCCGAGTTCGTCCGGGTCCAGGCGGTAGCGCAGAACGACCCGCGATCCCACATCTTGCTCGCCCACGCGTACGGGGCCGTCCGGTGATGTACCGTCCACTTCAGCGCCCCTTTGCGCTTTCGACGCTCGCTAAGCGCGATACTAGATGGGCACTACAGTATCGATCGACGAGGGGTCGGGGATGTCCGCGACCCGACCCGAGGCCAGGAGGACCCGGACGTGACCTACGTCATCGCGCAGCCCTGTGTGGATGTCAAGGACAAGGCCTGCATCGAGGAGTGCCCGGTCGACTGCATCTATGAAGGCGAGCGCTCGCTGTACATCCACCCTGACGAGTGCGTGGACTGCGGTGCCTGCGAGCCTGTCTGCCCCGTGGAGGCGATCTTCTACGAGGACGACGTCCCGGAGCAGTGGAAGGACTTCTACAAGGCCAACGTCGAGTTCTTCGAGGACCTCGGCTCGCCGGGCGGTGCGTCGAAGCTCGGCCTGATCCCCAAGGACCACCCGGTGATCTCGGCGCTCCCGCTCCAGGAAGCGAACCACTGAGCACAGACTGATGCCGAACGTCGCCACCCGTCTGCCGCAGTTCCCGTGGGACCGCCTCAAGCCGTACGCGGCGAAGGCGGATGCCCACGTCGGCGGGCGGGTGGATCTCTCCGTCGGCACGCCGGTGGACCCGACGCCGGAAAGCGTGCGGCGCGCTCTGTCCGCTGCCGCCGACGCTCCGGGGTACCCGACGACGCACGGCACGGCCAGGCTGCGCGAGGCGGCGGCCGGCTGGATGCGGCGCACACTGGGCGTAGCCGTGGATCCGGTCTCGGTACTGCCGCTGATCGGCTCGAAGGAGCTGGTCGCCGGACTGCCGGGGCTGCTCGGGCTCGGGGAGGGGGACGCCGTCGCGTACCCCACGCCCGCGTATCCGACGTATGAGATCGGCGCGCTGCTCGCCGGGGCGGTGCCGGTGCCGGTCTCCGATCGCGAGCTGCTGGACCGCTGGATCGTGCGCGGTGAGCAGCCGACCAGCGCGAACCTCCGGCTGCTCTGGCTGAACTCGCCCGGCAATCCGCACGGCCGGGTCTACTCGGCGGGGACGCTGCGCGAGATCGTCGCCTGGGCGCGTGCTCGTGGCGTGCTGGTGGTCTCGGACGAGTGCTACATCACGCTCGGCTGGGAGGGCACCGAGCCGGTCTCGGTACTGCACCCGGACGTCTGCGGCGGGTCGCACGAAGGTCTGATCGCGGTGCACTCGCTGTCGAAGCGTTCGAACCTGGCCGGGTACCGCTCGGCGTTCCTGGCCGGCGACCCGGCGGTGGTCGCCGAGCTGCTCGAAGTGCGCAAGCACGCCGGGATGATGACGCCCGGCCCGATCCAGGCCGCCGGCGCCGCCGCCCTCGACGACGATGAGCACGCGGCTGCCCAGAAGGAGCGCTACCGCTCGCGCCGCAGGGTGCTGCGCGCCGCGCTGGAAGGCGCGGGATTCCGGATCAGCCACTCCGAGGCTGGGCTGTATCTGTGGGCGTCGCGCGTCGTGGACGGCGAGCCGGAGCCGTGCTGGGAGACGGTCGCGCATCTCGCCGCGCTCGGGATCCTCGTCGCGCCGGGGGAGTTCTACGGACCCGGCGGCGAGCACCACGTCAGGGTCGCGCTCACCGCGACTGATGAGCGCGTCGCGGCGGCTGCCGCGCGGCTCGGTGCCTGACTTCGCGCTAGTAATGCGGGTTCATCGCTTCACAAATGACCGGTGGCCCGTCGCATCCGTTGGGAGCGACGGGCCACCGGTCGTGTTGAGGCGTTACTGGCGGCAGACGGCGCGTCAGCGCTGGCCGCTACTTCCCGTGCTTGGCGACGTACTGCTTCGTCAGCTTCTGCGCGTCGGTCGTGACGTGCTGCTGCTGCGTGGCGCTGGTCGCCTTGTGCTGCGGCGCCGGGACCGCGTGGTCCACTGCGGCCGGGGTCAGCGGCACCGCGGCGGCCGGGTCGTGCTGTGCCGGCTGCATCGGCACCGACTGCGCGTTGGTCGGGACCGCCGACGAACCGCCCTGCGAGGTCGCCGCGCCGAGGCCTGCCAGGTTGCCGACCAGCGGGAGGTTGCCGACGACCGGCAGCCCGCCCTTGCCCAGCCCGCTGGTCAGCCCGCCGACCAGCGGGAGCCCGCTGACCGGGGACGCCCCGCCGTTACCGGCCAGGCCCGCGACGCTCGGC
>JBKOWZ010000090.1:0-18251 GCA_046724665.1 Actinomycetota bacterium | reverse complement strand
GGTCGCGCTCGAGCGCAGGCAGCCGCCGACGGCGCGGGCGAGCCGCCGTGAGGTGTTCGCGGTGGTGGACGCCGCCTTCGCCCAGCGCCGCAAGACGCTGCGCGCCGCGCTGGCCGGCTGGGCCGGCTCGGCCGCCCGCGCCGAGGAAATCCTGCGCCGCGCCGGGGTGGATCCGGCCGTGCGCGGCGAGGCCCTGGCCGTCGCCCAGTACGCTGCGATTGCGCAAGCCGCGAACGCCGGCGCGCCGGACTGCGGCCGCGCGGTGGGGCAGGGATAGGAGCTGACTGACGTGACCGCGCTGGAAGACTGGGATGACGGGCCGTTCCGTCCCGAAGCGGTCACCGTCCGGGTCCCCGCGAAGATCAATCTGTCGCTCTCGGTCGGTCCGCTGCGTCCCGACGGCTACCACGAGCTGGTGACCGTCTTCCACGCGGTCTCGCTCTACGACGAGGTCATCGCGCGGTCGGCGCGCGGCCTGTCGCTCACCGTGGAGCCGCTGCGCCGCGACTCGGACGTCGGCGGGGTGCCTGAGGATGAGCGGAACCTGGCGTGGCAGGCGGCCCTGCTGCTGGCGGAGCACGCGCGGGTGGAGCCGGACGTGCGGCTGACGATCCGCAAGGACATCCCGGTGGCCGGCGGCATGGCGGGCGGCTCGGCGGACGCGGCGGCGACGCTGGTGGCCTGCGACCGGCTGTGGGGCGTCGGGCTGGCCCGCGACGAGCTGAACGACCTGGCCGCGCGGCTGGGCAGCGACGTGCCGTTCGCGCTGCACGGCGGCACCGCGATCGGCACCGGCCGCGGCGAGCACGTCTCGCCGGTGCTCGCGGCGGCGGGCCTGGAGTGGGTCATCGCGGTGCTGGACGCCGGCCTGTCCACCCCGAAGGTGTTTGAGGCCTGCGACTTGCAGCGCCGCCGCGAGGGCCGCGAGATCCCGGAACCCGGCGTGCACCCGGACCTGATGTCCACGCTGCGCTCCGGGGACGCGGCGCGGATCGGTGCGGCGCTCTACAACGATCTCCAGTCGGCCGCGATCGAGCTGCTGCCCGAGATCGGCGAGTTGCTGGAGGCCGGAACGGCGGCGGGCGCGGCCGGGGCGCTGGTGTCGGGTTCCGGGCCGACCACGGTGTTCCTGGTGGACGGCCCGGTCAGCGCGGGCGAGGTGGAGGAGCGGTTGCGCACGAGCGGGCTGTGCCGCGCGGTACGCCGCGCACGCGGCCCGGTGCCCGGCGCGCAGGTCTCCAACGTGCGGTAACAGGCAGTGTGCGCGTCTACGGCGCGTGCATCACGCCTTTGGCGCCTGGCTGAAGCGCAGCAGGTTGCCGGCCGGGTCGCGGAAGGCGCAGTCGCGTACGCCGTACGGCTGGTCGAGCGGCTCCTGGAGGACCTCGGCTCCCGAGGCGCTGACCCGCTCGAAGAGGCCGTCGAGATCCTCGCTGGTGAAGATGACGCCGCGCAGCAGGCCCTTGGCCTGGAGCTCGACGAGCGCCTGGCGGTCGGCGGGCGAGGCGTTCGGGTCCACGCCGGGCGGCTCGAGGACGATGTTCACCTCGGGCTGCGCGGCGGGGCCGACCGTGACCCAGCGCATGCCCTCGAACTTGACGTCGCCCCGCACCTCGAGGCCGAGCACGTCGTGGTAGAAGGCCAGCGCCTTGTCATGGTCGTCCACGGAGATGAAGCAGGTCGAGAGCTTGAGGTTCAACGCCTTCATGTCGTCCATGCCTCCACGCTACTTACGGCTGGGTCGCTGTGTACGCCGTCTCGGCCGTAGCGGTGTACGCGTCGCGGTTGTCGGCCGGGCGCTGCCTGACCGGACGCGTCACGATCTTCGCGTAGCAGGCCGGGATCGCGGCGCTCTCGTCGTGGTCGCGGGCCCGGTACGAACTCGGGCTCTCGCCGACCAGCTCGGTGAACCGGGTGCTGAACGTGCCCAGCGAGGTACAGCCGACCGCGAAGCAGACCTCGGTGACCGAGAGGTCGCCGCGGCGCAGCAGCGCCTTGGCCCGCTCGATCCGGCGCGTCATGAGGTAGCTGTACGGCGTCTCGCCGTACGCGGCCCGGAAGCTGCGGGAGAAGTGGCCCTCGGACATCAGCGCGGTACGCGCCAGCGCGGATACGTCGAGGGGCTGCGCGTAGTCGCGGTCCATCTGGTCGCGGGCCTTGCGCAGCCGAACGAGATCCTCCAGCATCACCCGTCCAGCATGGCACGGCCCGCTGACAACCGCTGCCCGCGTTCCGTGCACCCGCTGACATCATCGATCACAGGTAGAACCGCGTGAGCGTCTCCGCGACCGCCGCCGGTTTCTCCGCTCCACGGATCTGCACGACCACGTTCCCGGTCAGCTGGACCGCGCCGACGTCGGGTAGCTCATCGAGCGCCACAAGCGTCATCACCGCGCGTACCGCAGAGCCGACGCGGACCGGATTGATGAAACGCACCCGGTTAAGGCCGTAGTTGATCCCCATACGCACACCGTCAACGCGGTAAATCTGCGCGGTCAGCATGGGCAGCAGCGACAGCGTCAGGAAGCCGTGCGCGATGGTGGACCCGAACGGCCCGTCCTTGGCTCGTACCTCGTCCACGTGAATCCACTGATGGTCGCCGGTCGCCTCGGCGAACCCGTCGATCCGGTCCTGCTCGAGCACCAGCCACTCGCTCGCGCCGAGTTCGGTGCCGACCGCCTCGACCAGCTCCGCCGGGCCGGCGAACACCCTCACCGGTCCGCCCCGCCGTTCACCTGGATCGTCTGGCCGGAGACGAACGAGGACTCGTCGGCGGCGAGGAACGCGACGACCGCCGCGACGTCCTCGGGCGTGCCGACACGGCGCAGCGGGGTCGCCTCGGCGGCGGCCTTCTGGAACGCCTCCGGTTCGAAGCCGACCCGCTTCGCGGTGGCGTCGGTCATCGCGGTGGCGATGTAGCCGGGCGCGACCGCGTTGACGTTGACGCCGAACGGGCCGAGTTCGATCGCCAGCGTCGCGGTCAGGCCCATGATCCCGGCCTTGGACGCGGCGTAGTTGGCCTGGCCGCGGTTGCCGAGGGCGGAGCGCGAGGACAGCGAGACGATCTTGCCGTACCGCTGCGCCACGAAGTGCTTCTGGCACTCGCGCGACATCAGGAAGGCGCTGCGCAGGTTGACCGCGATGACCGAGTCCCAGTCCTCGTCGCTCATCTTGAACAGCAGGTTGTCGCGGGTGATCCCGGCGTTGTTGACCAGGATGTCCACGTGCCCGAACTCGCCGACCACCGCGGCGACCGCGGCCTGCACGTCAGCGGTCCGCGACACGTCGGCGCCGACCGCGAGCGCGGCGCCGCCGGCCTTGGCGATCTCGTCGGCGGTGCCCTGCGCCCGCTCGGCGGTCAGATCCACCACGCCGACCTGCGCGCCCTCGCTCGCCAGCCGCCGCGCGATCGCCGCGCCGATACCCTGCGCAGCGCCGGTCACGATCGCGACCCTGCCGTCGAACCGACTCATCTCGAACTCCTTCGTTCCGGTGGTTCCCGATTTCATACCGCTTCGAGCAGGACGGCCGTGCCCTGCCCGACGCCCACGCACATCGTCGCCAGGCCGCGGCGCAGCCCTTCCCGGCGCATCCGGTGCACGAGCGTGGTGACGATCCGCGCGCCCGAGCAGCCGAGGGGGTGGCCGAGCGCGATGGCGCCGCCGTCCGGGTTGACGATCCGCGGGTCGATGCCGAGTTCGTCGATCACGGCCAGCGCCTGCGCGGCGAAGGCCTCGTTGAGCTCGGCGCTCTGCACGTCGGCGATCGTCCAGCCGGCGCGGGCCAGCGCCTTCCCGGTGGCCGGGATCGGACCGAGGCCCATCACGTCCGGGTGCACGCCGGCCGAGGCGCCCGTCACATAGCGGGCCAGCGGCTCGACGCCGAGGCCGGCCAGCGCGCGTCCGGAGGCGAGTACGAGCCCTGCGGCGCCGTCGTTGAGCGGCGAGGAGTTGCCCGCGGTCACGCTGCCGCCCTCGCGGAACACCGGCCGCAGCGCCGCCAGCTTCGCCAGGCTCGTATCGGCCCTGATTCCCTCGTCGGCCGCCACGACCGTGCCGGACGGCGTGGTGACCGGGACGAGTTCGTCCTCGAACCGGCCCGAATCGCGCGCGGCGGCCGCGTTCTGGTGGCTGCGCAAGGCGAACTCGTCCTGGCGTTCCCGGCCGATGCCGCACCGGGCCGCGACCTGCTCGGCGGTCTCGCCCATCGAGAGCATGCCGTGCAGCTCGCGCATCAGGGGATTGACCAGCCGCCAGCCGAGCCGCGTGTCGGCGAGCTCCATCCGCTGCGGCAGCCCCTCATCGGGCCTGGGCAGCACGTACGGCGCGCGGGTCATCGACTCCGAGCCGCCGGCCAGCACGAGGTCGGCCTCGCCGGCCGCGATGGTGCGCGCCGCCATCGTAAAGGCTTCGAGCCCTGACGCGCACAGCCGGTTGACCGTCGCACCGGGCACCGAGTCGGGCAATCCGGCCAGCAGCACGGCCATCCGCGCCAGATTCCGGTTGTCCTCGCCGGCCTGGTTCGCCGCGCCCCAGTAGACGTCGTCGATCCGCGCCGGATCGAGCGCGGGCAGCCCGGCGATCAGGTCCCTGATGACGGTCGCGGCGAGGTCGTCCGGGCGCACCGAGGCGAGCGCGCCGCGCAGCCTGCCGATCGGCGTGCGCTTGGCCGCCACGACGTAAACGGTGTTCATCGCTCTCACTCCCCGCGTCACGCGATGGCGTTGATTCCGGTGTGCGCACGCCCGATGAGCAGTTTCTGAACCTCGCTGGTGCCCTCGTAGAGCGTCATCACCCGCGCGTCGCGCACGAGCTTGCCGACCGGGTACTCGTCGATGTATCCGTAGCCGCCGAAGACTTGCAGCGCGTTGTTGGCCGCGCGCACGGCGGCCTCGCTGGCGAAGAGCTTGGCCACCGAGGACTCGCGGGCGAACGGCTGCCCGCGGTCAACGAGGTCTGCGACGCGCCACACCAGCAGCCGCGCGGCATCCACGTCTACGGCGATGTCTGATATCAGCTCCTGGACGAGCTGGCGGCGCGCGATCGGCTCGCCGAACTGGATCCGCTCGGTGGCGTGGCGCACGGCGTGCCGCAGCGCCGCCTCGGCGATGCCGACGCAGCCCGCCGCGACCGACATGCGCCCCTTGGCCAGCGCGGACATCGCGACCGTGAAGCCCTTGCCCTGCGGGCCGAGCCGCGCCGAGTCGGGGACGCGCACGCCGTCGAAGGCCAGTTCCGCGGTGGCCTGGCCGCGCAGCCCGAGCTTGCCGTGAATCTCCCGGCGGGTGACGCCGGCCGAGTCGAGCGGCACGAGGAACGCCGTGATCCCGCGATGCCCCGGCTCGCCGCTGCGCGCGAAGACGAGCGCGACCTCGGCCCAGGTTCCGTTGGTGATGAACAGCTTCGAGCCGGTGATCGACCACGCGCCGCCGTCGCGTACCGCCTTCGTGGTCAGATTCGCGGCGTCGGAGCCGGTGTCCGGCTCGGTCAGCGCGAAGCAGGCGAGCGCGTCGCCGGAGCACAGCCGGGGCAGCCACGCGCGCTTCTGCTGCTCGGTGCCGTGGACGCAGATCGACTTGGCGACCAGCCCGAGCGAGACCGAGACGATGCCGCGTACCGAGGAGTCGCCGCGGCCGAGTTCTTCGAGTGCGAGCACGTACGCGAAGTGGTCGCCGCCGCTGCCGCCGTACTGCTCGGGGATGGTCAGGCCGAGCAGCCCGAGCGCGCCGAGCCGTTTGACGATGCCGCGGTCCACCGACTCGGCGCGGTCCCATTCGGCGGCGTACGGGACGATCTCGCGGTCGGTGAAGTCCGCGGCCAGCCGCCGCAGCGCCGTGTGCTCCTCGTCGAGCGCGAGATCCATGGCCGCTTCCCTCGCCGTCGCCTGCCGTCAGCGTCTCTCGTCCGCCATAAAACTTGCAGTGCTAGTTTTAATGGACTGTAACCTATCGGACGGCCGACACGGAAGAGCGAGGTGCATCACACGATGCCGAGGCCCAGATCCCCGCTGCTCAGCCGGGAGCGCATCGTGTCGGCGGCGCTCGCGCTGATCGATGCCGAGGGCCTGGCGGCGCTGTCCACGCGGCGGCTGGCCGGCGAGCTCGGCGTCAGCGGCCCCTCGCTGTACAACCACTTCGCAACCAAGGACGAGTTGCTCGAAGCGGTCGCCGACACGGTGATCGCGCAGGTGGACATCGGCCCGCTGGGCGTGCGGCCGTGGCCGGAGGCGCTGCGGACGTGGGCCGTGTCGTACCGCGAGACGCTGGCCGCGCACCCGCACCTGATCCCGATCACCGCACACGGCCCCGGCCGCCGTCCACACGCGCTGCGCATGGCCGACGCGGTCTACGGCGCGCTCGCCGACGCGGGCTGGCCACCGCGTGAGGCAACGCATATAGGTGCACTGATGCGCTACTTCGTGGTCGGCGCGGCGACGGGGTCGTTCGCCGCGGGGTTCGTTGACGATCCGGCGCTGTACGCGTCCGACTATCCGCATCTGTCCGCGGCGCACCGGTTGCAGGCGCGCGGCCGCGAGATCGACCAGGGTGCGTTCGACACCGGCCTGGACGCGCTCATCACAGGACTCGAACTGCGCTTCCAGGCGCACGTCACGCCTCAGCCGAGGCGGCCCACAGGCTGACGCAGAAGATCCGCGGGTTCCAGGAGGCCCGAGAGGTCCGGTGAGTCGCCGCGCGGCCCCTGGCCGCCGATGAAGGCCACCCTGGTTGACAGGGCGAGGCTGGTCAGCGCGGCGACGACCATGGCCGGCAACTGGGCCGTGCCGGCGGCCTGGGCGATCACCAGGGCCGAGCCGAGCGGGGTCTTGGTCAGCGCGGTGTTGCAGGCGACCATCATGCACACCGCGAGCGTCGGGGCGAGCGTGTCGTGCCCGGCGGCCGCCTCGGTGGCGCGGCCCAGGCAGTAGCCGACCAGGAACATCGGGATGATGATGCCGCCGCGCCAGCGTCCGGCGAGCGTGACCGCCGCGCTGAGCAGGTGGCCGGCGGCGGCCGTCGCCAGCAGCGCCGCAGTGATCGAGGAATCCTGCACGAACTCGGCGAGCTGAGCGTCGCCGAAGGTCAGGCCGCTGGGTATGGTCAGGCCGATCCCGGCCAGGACGACGCCCGCCGCGAGCGGCCGTGCCCAGTCGGGCAGCGTGGCCGCCAGCCGGCGGCAGACCGTGAGCAGGAAGCCGAACACGTGGCCGACGGCGGCCCCGGCGACACCCGCGGCCAGCCCGACGACCAGGTCGGCGGGTCGCACGCTCGGCGAGGTGTGCGCGACCGGCCAGAGCGGGCCGAGATCGTGCCCGGTCAGCAGCGTGTAGACGCCGTAACTGGTCAGCGAGCCCACACACGCGGGCAGCAGCGCCTCGTAGTATTCCAGGCCCCTGCGATGCAGGATTTCGAGCGCGAAGACGGCGGCGCCGAGCGGAGCGGCGAACAGGACGGTCAGCCCGGAGGCCATACCGGTGACCGTCAGTATCCGCAGTTCGGCCCGAGTGACGCGCAGTCGCCGTCCGAGCCAGGCGCCGACCGTCGCAGTCGTCTGCATCAGCGGGGGCTCGGGGCCTATGCCGCCGCCTGCGGCGATGCTCAGCAGCGAGACCGGTACCAGGGACGACAACGGCCGCAGCGTCGCGGGTCCGCCGTCGTCATGCACGCTGCCGATCAGCACGCCGGTCTCGCCCGGGTCGCCGAGCACGCTCAGCAGGATGCTGATAGCGATGCCGGTCACCAGGAACACCGCGGCGTGTGCCAGCGCGCTGTGATAGCTGTCCGGCCACATCCAGCGCTCGGCGAGTGCCAGCACCCCGAGATAGGCGGCACTGGTCAGCCCGCCGATGGCGCCTGCCAGGGCACTCATCCACAGAATGCGTGCACGGATCGCGGCAGTGCCGCTGATACGCAGCATTTCCCCGAACCGCCTCCCCACCCTCCTACACCTGCGCGGTGACTGTGCGTACTGTGGCTGCCTGCGTTCGCAGACACAGTAGGAGGACGGCGGCGCGGGTCACTCCTTCGTGCGTGCCCGGATGGCATCGGTGTCATCGTCGTCACATGCCGCGATCAGCTCTTGGTGACGAGCGGATACCGTTGGGCTGCGGAGGATTTTGCCGGATCTGATGCTGACAGCATGTCGGATCTCGGCTATTGATAGTCCGGGACATCTCAGAGCCCATAGTTCTGGGAATCGCCGGGGTCCGACCTTGCTTCCGGTGACGCGGCACCACCTGCGGTGGTCGCCGACGCGTGTCCGTGTACTGACCGCGTCGCCGTGGTGCACAGGGCCCGCCGAGTCCGGCCGCGTCGGCGCGGATTCGAGAGGGGGGACCTCAGAATGTCCTTAACCCATCCCGTCACCGGTCAGCCGCGCGGCCATCATCGCCGTCGGCTGCTGGCTGTCGCGTCGGCAACCGCGCTGGGCGTCGCCGGGCTTGTCGCACTGGCCGGTCCCGCGCACGCGGTCACGGTACCCACGGTGGTCACGGCTGTGCCGGTGGATTCGCGCCCGTTCTCGGTGGCGGTCACCCCGGACGGCAGCCGCGCCTATGTGACCAATATCGGCAGCGGCGATGTAGTCGTGGTGGACACCGCCACCAACACACGACTCGCCACGGTGCCCACCGGCTGGTTCACCACAGGGGTCGCGATCAGTCCGGACGGGACGCGCGTCTACGCGACCTACCAATCCTCGCAAACCCGCACCGGGCAACTCGCGGTGATTTCCACCGCGACCAATACGGTCATCGCGACGGTCTCCACCGGCGCCCAGGCGACAGCGGTCGCGGTCAGTCCGGACGGCGCCCGCGTGTACGTGATGGCCAGCGAGGACGTCCTCGCTGATGTCCCCGACAACGGCGTGGTCGTGGTGGACAGCGCCACCAACACCGTGGTCGGGTTCTACGAAGACGACAACCTCGGCTTCGACGACTCCTCCGACGGCGGCATGGCAGTCAGCCCCGACGGCGCCAAGCTGTACGTGACCGACACCGGCGGCGGCAGCGTCGATGTGTTCAACACCGCCACCGGCACCCTGATCGCCACGATCCCCGATTCCGGCCGCCCGGAGGGCATCGCCCTGTCCACGGACGGGACGGCTGCGTACGTGACCAACCGCGAGCGGACGCTGTCGGTGATCAGTACAGCCACCAACACGATCACCGCCACTGTCGGCGGGCTGCCCAACACCCCGTTCGGGGTTGCGGTCACCCCCGACGGCACGTCGGTGTATGTGGCCTGCTTCGGCGGCCTGGCGGTGATAGACCCCGCCGGCAACACCCTGGTCACCACCCTGGGCTCGGTGGGCGGGAGCGGGATCGCGGTCAACCCGGCCGGCACCCGTGCGTATGCCACCAGCTCCTACGCCAACATCCTGATGGTCCTGGACGTGCCGACGGCCGTCGCCCCGGCGGTCACCTCGATCAGTCCCGCGTTCGGGGACCTGAGCGGCGGCACCAGCGTGACCATCACCGGCACCGGGTTCACCGGCGCGACAGCCGTGCACTTCGGCGCCGCGGCCGCAACCACCTTCACGGTCGACAGCAGCACTCAGATCTCCGCCACCGCCCCGGCCGCCACCGCGCTGGGCTCGGTGGACGTCACCGTCACCACTCCGAGCGGCACCAGCGCCACCGCGTCGGCGGACCGGTACGCCTACGTCAACGAGGTCGCCAAGGCCACCGCGGCCGGCCGCCTGGCCGTCGGCGGCCATGACGCGCAGTTCGGATTCGACGCCCGCGCGACGCAGGCCGGCGGACCGATCAAGGGGCGCCTGGACTACAACGACCAGACGGCCGGCGTCAGCATCACCGCCGCGACCATCACCACGTTCTACCTGACCAGTCCCACCACCGCACACGCCGAAGGCACCGCGACCTGCACCATCGCCGGACATGCCAGCAGTTGCCCGTTCACCGTGACCGCGACCGACCCCGGTGCCTTCACGCTCACCTACAACACCACCACCGTAGGCGGCGCCATCGCCGGTGGCCGCGTACGCGTCACCCCGGACTACGGCGGCAACGGCAACTCCGCCAGGCCGGCGGCGGCTCGACTAATGCGGACCAGGGCCACGGCGACCACACCGGTCGTCAACGCGACCCCGGCCACGGCGGCGATGACAGGCGGGTTCTCGGCCTCGCTGCTGGGAATCTCCCTGTCCGGCGGCCGCTGCGCCACCGCGGCGCTGATCTACACCAACGGCACCGCCGCCGGTGACACCCGCTGCCTGCTGCTCGGCGTGCTCGGCACCAACATCGACGTCAATCTGCACCTGGCAGGCGGCACCCTGGGCACCAACGCCGCCGCTGTGACCGGCACCGCCACCATCACCATCGCCGGACTCCTTCCGGTCACCCTCCCGGCCACCGAAGTCCTCACCGCCACCGGCACAAGCGGACTCCGGCTCACCCTGGGAGGCGTGAGCCTTCCGATCCTGCCCAACGGCACCGGCAATATCGAGATCGGCTGACCGGCCGCACCGCGGGCCCGGGACATCCCCGTCCCGGGCCCGCTCCCGGCCAGGACTGGCTGGAGCCGTCACCACCGACCACCCCGACGACACCCGTCGGACTATCCAAGGACTGATGCCATGCCCTCTACCAGGGCCCGTATCCGCGCCATCCTTATGGCACCGCTCCTACTCGCCACGCCGCTGATCACCAGCGCCGGGTCGGCCCACGCCGTCTCCACCGTCGGCGCCTGCATCGCCTCGGTCACCCTCAACTTCAGCCCGCCCGCCACCAACACCGCGCCCCCGGGCCCGGCCACCACCTCCACCGGATCCGGCACGATCACCACCTGCGCGGTCGCCGACGGCGGCGCGACCACCGGCACCTTCACCTACGCCCTCACCGGCAACCTGACCTGCCTGTCCGCCTCGAACATCGCCGGCACGCTCGACATCGCCTGGACCGGCGGGGCCAGCAGCCACGCCACTGTCACCGGACTGGTCACCACCGCCGGCAGCGCCGGCGGCGCCGCAGGACTGACCGCGACCATCACCATCGGACGCTTCACCGGCGACACCATCACCATCGCCAACGTCCGCGACCCCCTGGCCCTGCTCTCCTGCCTGACCACCGGCCTGTCCCAAGCCACCGGCACCACCAGCCTGACCTTCACCAACCCCGCCTGACGGCATGCACAGCAGTCCCACTGCCGCCGTCTGTCACGGTACTTTCGCGGTAACAGGGACCTTGCCCACATCTCGCACGCAAATGCTCAAAGGCCCGGCCGGAAAAATCGGCTGGGCCTCTGAGCTGGGGTTTCGTCGTGGACCTGAGGGGATTTGAACCCCTGACCCCCTCGATGCGAACGAGGTGCGCTACCGGGCTGCGCTACAGGCCCTTGAACGCGTAGAGGCTATCACAGGCGACGAGCAGCCCCGGACCCGTTTTCCGGTCGCGGGGCTGCTCGGAGCCGCTTGCGGTGACGCGCGCCGCTTGGCTGCGCGCTTCGCGGGGCGGCGCGTCAGCCGTTGGAGGCCTGGCGCAGGTCCGTCGCCGTCGCTTCGTGGGCGAAGGCCTGAGCGCGGGACCGCGCGGCGGCTGACGCCCGGCGGCGGGCCGCTTCGGCACGGCGGCGCTGCTCGGCCTCGGCCCTCGTCTCCGCACGCGCCGCGTCCGCCTGCGCGGCTTCGGTCCGTGCGGCGTCTTCCCGCGCCAGCTCCGCCTCACGCGCCTTCTGCTTCCGCGCGGCTGCGCGCTTTGCGGCGCGGGCGGCCACGCGGAGTCGCTCGTCGCGGCGCAGGCGGGCGATGTACGCGGAGAGCAGGACCGCCGGGACCGCCATCGCCCAGAGGTACTGTGCACCGAGGTCGGCCGAGACCAGCGTGCCGAGGGTTGAGAGTGCGAACAGGGCCGCCACGACGCGCCGACGACGCGCCATGAGGCCGGTTCGCGTGCCCAGACCCGCCGCCGCCCCAGTTCGCGTGGCGGTTGCCGTCCGTGGCGACTTCGGCCTGGCCACGCCGCCGGTGGCGGACGTGCGCGGGGCGGGGGTCGTGCCGGTCCCGGTACCGCCCTCGGCGATGGTCGCGGTGACGACGTTCCGTGCCGTCGTTGCGGCCACGACCGCCGCCGATGCCGCAGTCGCGGACGTTCGGGCGATCGGCCGCTTCGCGAGCTTCGCAGTCGGCGTGGTGGCAGCGGTGGACGCCTTATGCGGCCGCGCGCCGGACGACCGAGCGTCCGTGGCAGCGGACGCCGTCGCCTTGGACGCACCGACCGCACGCTTTACGGTGCGCGGCGCCGACACGACGCCTTGGCCGGCGGCCAGTGGAAGCGCCTCGTCAGCCTCGTCGGCGCCGGACTGTGCCTGCGCCCAACGACGCTCGAACGCTTCCTTGTGCGCCAGTACCTTGATGGCCGCGGCGTAACGCTGCGTGTCGCGAGCCCGGTTGAGCTCGTCCTCGCGGCGCAGCCACATGGGGACGAGGTAGATCGCCCACGCCCCGACAATGATCGCGTAGATGACGCCGCTGCTGCTCATAACGCAACGGTAGGGTCATGGAACCGGCTGGCGCGGCTGATTATCGGCGTGTCGGCGGGAAAAGATGCGACTGATCTGACTACGAGATTTTCGACGCCACGGCGTACCCGAGCGCCATGGGCGTTATGCGGAAATTCGTCCGATCGGGTAAGTCCACATTGTCACGCCATCAGGTCGTATCAGTCATACGGAATGACTGGCTTGAACCCTACGCCAACGGGTGACCATTCCCTCGGGGACCTCGGGCGCGGTCAGGGCATACGCAATGTGGTCTCGCCAACCACCGTCGATGTGAAGATACGCTCGGCGCAGGCCTTCCTCGCGGAACCCCAGCTTCTCGGCGACACGCCGACTCGGCGCGTTCTCCGGACGGATGTTCACCTCGATCCGGTGCAACCCGACCGTCCGGAAACAGTGGTCCACCGCCAACGCGAGCGCGGTGGGGATGATCCCGCGGCCCGCCACACGCTCGTCCACCCAATAGCCGATGTGGGCCGAGCACAACGAGCCCCAGGCGATGCCCGCCACGTTCAATTGTCCGACCATACGTTCGCGTTCACCCGTCTGGGGGTCCGCGTACCAGACGTTGAACGGCATCATGCGTCCAGCCGCAGCCTCACGCCGACCGCGACGCACCAGCTCGCGGTACGTCAGCCTACGCACGTACGGCGTGTCCGGCGGGACGGTCGCCTCCCACTGCGCAAGCCAGGCGCGGTTACGCGTCTGGAGTTCCTGCCACGCCCGCCCGTCGCGCACCGACGGAGGGCGCAGGAGCACCGCTCCCTCAGACAGCACGACCGGATAACCGTGCACCGCTAGACCCCGCCTCCGGCTTTGTGGTCACCGCCGGCCAACTGATCGAGCGCGTGGCCGAGGATGGGCAGCAATACCGCAAGGCCATCCTTCACTCCCCCGCTCGAACCAGGGAGGTTGACGATCAGAGTGCGACCGGCCACGCCGGTGAGCCCGCGCGAGAGCGCTGCGGTGGGCGTCTTCTCCCTGCCCTTCGCGCGGATCGCTTCTGCGATACCCGGCACCTCGTAGTCCAAGACACGACGGGTGATCTCAGGCGTCCGATCGGTGGGAGACATGCCGGTGCCTCCGGTCGTGACGACCACATCGGCACCATCGCGCAAAGCGCCGCGTAAGGCATCCTCGACCGGTTCACCGTCAGGCACGACGCGCGGCGGACCTACCTCGTGTCCAGCTTGCGTCAGGGCATCGACGATCAGCGGGCCGGTGGTGTCCGCATAGACACCCGCGGCCGCACGGTTCGAGACCGTAACCACGACGGCGTACGCCATAGGTGCCCTTCCTCCCCGCTCACAGCCGGTTAAACGCAGCACCGTATCGCCGCGTATCCGCTGCCAGCCGCGGCAGCTTAGCGCGTCCAGTCGCCGCTTAGGCCGCCCGACTTCGATTCGACGCGAACGTCTGACAGGATCGCAGCCGGATCGACCGCCTTGACCATGTCGATGAGGGCGAGCCCGGCGACGGTGACGGCCGTCAGCGCCTCCATCTCCACTCCGGTGCGGTCCGCGGTCTTCACGCGGGCGCGGATCTCCACGGCCTCGTCGGCGACGGTGAGATCGATCGACACGCTCGCAATGCCGATGGGGTGGCACAGCGGAATCAGGTCCGACGTGCGCTTGGCGCCCTGGATTCCCGCGATCCGGGCGACCGCGAGCGCATCGCCCTTGGGGACGCCCGCTCCGCGCAACAGGCTGACGACCTGCGCGGAGACCAGGACGCGACCAGAAGCCTCGGCGATGCGCGCAGTGACCGGCTTCTCGGCGATATCGACCATCCGGGCCGCGCCCGAGGAGTCCAGATGAGTGAAATGGTCTGATTTACCGCCGCGGCTACCAGCGTGACCAGTGTCGCTACTGCTACGGCCGCTACCACTGTTACTACTGCTGTTACTACTGTCGCTGTTATTACTGTCGCTGCGGCTGCCACTCACGACGGTCACTCCCCTGTCGTCGCCACGACGTCGTGCGCATCGCCGAGCAGCACGACCGAAACAAGATCGCCGGCCTCGACGCCGGTCTGTTCCTCGGGCACCACGATGAGACAGTTCGCCTGTGCGAGGCCGCCCATCAGATGTGAACCGGTCCCGCCGACCGGGCGCACCTCGACCCGCCCGTCGTCGCCTGCCGGGCTCACCATGCCGCGAGCGAACTGCCGCCTGCCCGGCGGCGAGCTGAAGCCGCTCACACAGACCGCGTCGATGACCGGATGGTGCAGGTCATCGTCTCGATGACCCGCCAACTTACGGATCGCCGGCCGCACGAACAGCTCGAAGCCTACATACGCGGAGACCGGGTTGCCGGGCAGTGTGAAGATCGGAACCTCATCAGAACCGACCACACCGAAGCCCTGTGGCATCCCCGGCTGCATCGCCACGCGTCGGAACTCGACGGTGCCTAGGGCGGAGAGCGCTTCCTTTACGACGTCGTACGCCCCGACGCTGACTCCGCCTGTGGTGACCACGAGGTCTGCACGCACCAGCTGATCCTCGATGGTGTCCAGCAGGAGCTTGGGGTCGTCAGCCACCACGCCGACGCGGTACACGACCGCTCCGGCCTCACGTGCGGCTGCGGACAGGGTGTAGCCGTTCGCATCCGGGATCTGCCCTGGCCCCGGCTCCACTCCGGGTTCGACGAGTTCGGAACCGGTCGAGATGATCACCACGCGAGGGCTGGGCTGAACAGGGACGAGATCCCGGCCGACAGCCGCGAGCAGGCCGATGTGACGCGCGCCGAGGACAGTTCCGGCGGTCAGCATGATCTGGCCGGTCTGGACGTCCTCACCCGCGCGCCGGATGTGTCCACCCGGCTCTGGGACGCGATGGATCCGGACCGTTCCCTGCGCGCCGCCGTCGGTCCACTCCACCGGGACGATGGCATCCGCGCCGGGCGGAATCGGAGCCCCGGTCATGATCCGGGCGCACGCACCCGGGCCGATCTCAGCCTCGGCGGCGGTACCGGCCGGCAGCTCCTGAGTCACCGTCAGCACGGCCGGACGCTCATCGTCGGCACCGAGCACGTCGATACGCCGAACGGCGTATCCGTCCATCGCGGAGTTGTCGAACAGCGGAACATCGCGCGGCGCGATGACGTCCTGCGCCAAACGATGCCCGTGGGCGTCGAGCAGATGCTGCGCGAAGGGCGGCAGCGTGCGCACCTTCGCGAGCACGATCTCCAGATGTTGCTCGACACTGCGCATTTCGGCGGGACCCCGGTCACCGCTCGGACTCATCCCGCCGCTCATCGCCACTCCGTCAGTCGGAAAATCCCTTCGCGACGTACTCCTCGAGCCATTCGCGGAAGCCTGGCCCGAGGTCGTCGCGTTCGCACGCCAACTTGACGATGGTACGCAGATAGTCCACTCGGTCTCCGGTGTCATAGCGCCGACCGTTGAACAAAACGCCGTGTACAGGTCCCCCAATCGAGGGATCGGTGGCCAGAGTGCGCAGGGCGTCCGTCAACTGAATCTCGCCGCTGCGGCCCGGCGGGGTCTCGCGCAGCACGTCGAACACGGCGGGCGCGAGCACGTAACGGCCGATGACTGCGAGATCCGACGGGGCGGAGCCCGGCGCGGGCTTCTCCACCAGGTCGGTGACCTGTACCAGGTCCGACTCCCCGTTGACCGGCAGCGTCGCGGCGCAGCCGTACAGGTGAATCTGCTCGGGACCCACCGCGATCAGCGCGATGACGGATCCCCCGTACTGCTCCTGAACCTCGATCATCCGGGCCAGCAGCGGGTCGCGCGGATCGATCAGATCATCACCCAGCAGTACCGCGAACGGCTCATCGCCGACATGCGGCGCGGCGCAGAGCACGGCGTGTCCGAGGCCGCGCGGGTCGCCCTGGCGTACGTAATGCACGGCCGCGAGCTCACTCGACGCACGGACCGCGGCGAGACGTTGCCGGTCGCCCTTGGCCTCTAGGGCGCCCTCGAGCTCGTAGGCGCGGTCGAAGTGGTCCTCAACCGGACGCTTGTTGCGCCCGGTGATCATCAAGACGTCCTCCAGGCCTGCGGCGACCGCCTCCTCGACCACGTACTGGATCGCCGGCTTGTCGATAACCGGCAGCATCTCCTTAGGCGTGGCCTTGGTGGCGGGCAGGAAGCGGGTACCGAGTCCCGCCGCTGGTATCACCGCTTTGCGCAGGCGGGTTGGCCTGCCTGAACGACCGACCGCGGACGCCGATGAATCGTTAGACATGTGCCGACTGTATCGGTGGAAACGTTAATGGGAGGCGGCGTGGCCCCCCTGAGCAGGTGAATCTGCGGCTCCCCGCCCCACCCACGTGTTGCCTCCCGCACGCTTGGCCTCGGCCAGCGCCTCGTCCGCAGCTCTGATAAGCGTCGCCGCGTGCGTACCCGCGTCGGGGAAGACGGCCACACCGATCGAGATGGTCAGCCGGAGTTCGGCCGCGTCAGGCGACGTGCCCGAAGCAGCCTCGCCGGGAGCAGACGAACCGGTAGACGCACTGGCGCTGGAGGTCACCAGGGCCGGGGCGTTAACCGAGATCACGGAGTCCACGGGCAGCTTCCGGGCCACGTAGCAGAGCCGCTCGGCGACGACGGCGGCGCCCTGCGGCCCGGTGTCCGGCAGCACCACCACGAACTCCTCGCCGCCGTAGCGCGCGAAGGTGTCGAAGGAGCGGATCTCGAGCGCGAGCCGCTGGGCGAGCTCGCGCAGCACCGCCGAGCCGGCCTGGTGGCCGAAGGTCGCGTTCACCGTCCGGAAGTGATCCACGTCGCACATGAGCAGCGCGAGCGGCCGATCGACCCGCCGAGCCCGCTCGACCTCGAACGCGAGCGTGTCCTGAAGATAGCGATGGTTCCAGACCCCGGTGACCGGGTCGGTCGCGGAGAGCCGCTCCAGGCTGGATCTGCCCTGCTCCAGGCCGCTGAGCTCACGCCGCATCGCGTCGAGTTCGGCCGCGGCCCTGGCCGAGACGTCCCGCAGCCGGGCGGCGAGCCTGGCCACCGCGACGGCCAGTACGACGCAGACCGCCCCGAGGGTAACCAGGCCCCACTGTGTCGCCGTCATAGCCGTTCCGGCACCGGTCCCTTCCCGCAGCACAACGGTGAACAGTTATTGCGGCAGGCTGGTCCGGTGAGTATTGAATGCGTCCCCCCGACACACCGGCTGGTCCCGCTCCGCACAGCGGCAGGTGCCAGCCTGAACACGTTATGAGATCTAGAATGCCTGAGGGCGCCAACGACAAAGCCACGGCGAGATCACGTTTCGTCAACGATCGCCTCACAATGGGTAACCATTCGATGCGCAAAGCGTCGTCGGCGTTAACAGAGCGCTTGTTGCAGGCTCCTGAACTGCGACTCTCCGCATCAGAGCACGTGGCGACGGTGTGTGCGTACACGTCATTCGGCACCGAACCGGACACGACTGACCTGGTCGCCACGCTCAACGCACGAGGCATCCGAGTCCTGCTACCGGTCCTGATGCCCGACGCGGATCTCGACTGGGCGGTTTATGACGGTCGGTACGCGCTTGGGCGCCTTGGCCTGCGCGAACCCGTCGGTGAACGCCTCGGCGCCGATGCGGTACGCGACGCAGACGTCGTCCTCGTCCCGGCTCTCGCCGTGTCCGCGACCGGTTACCGACTCGGTCGCGGCGGGGGGTCGTACGACCGTGCCTTAGCGCGTCTGACGGTGCGTAAGGTCACGCCGACGCAGCCCTCTACCCAACCGCGACGCCCGTGGGTCTGCGCACTCGTCTATGACC
>JBKOWZ010000089.1:0-30618 GCA_046724665.1 Actinomycetota bacterium | reverse complement strand
GCCTAGGGCAGCTCAATCCGCCGATCAGGGAGGCATGGTGCGGCATAAGGCGTTTTACCTGGCTGTTTCTGCACTCTTTTGCAGCACACTGATGGCTACGGGGGCCGGCTCGGCCGCCGCGCACGGCGGGCCGCCCCCGGTCCCGCTGCCGCCGAAGACCGCGACGGCGACCGGCTACGGCGGCGCGGTGGCCAGCGTCAGCCCCTACGCGACGCGGATCGGCATCGACGTGCTCGCACGCGGCGGCAACGCCGTGGACGCCGCGGTGGCCACGGCCGCCGCGCTCGGCGTCGTCGAACCCTTCTCCTCCGGGATCGGCGGCGGCGGCTTCTTCGTGTACTACGACGCCCGCACGCACAAGGTCGCCACCATCGACGGCCGCGAGACCGGCCCGGCCGCGTTCAGCCCGACCGTGTTCATCGACCCGGCGACCGGCCAGCCGCTGGCCTTCAGCGACGCGGTCAACTCGGGCCTTTCGGTCGGCGTCCCGGGCACGCTGATGACCTGGCAGGAGGCGCTCCACGCGTGGGGCTCGCGCTCGCTGGCCGAGGAGTTGCAGCCCGCCGCCGAGCTCGCCGAGCGCGGCTTCACCGTCACCGGGGACTTCAACGGCGGCATCGCGCTGAACCAGCAGCGGTTCAGCGACATCGCGCCGACCGCGCAGCTCTACCTGCCCGGCGGCCAGGTGCCGGCGGTCGGGTCGGTCTTCCGCAACCCGGACCTGGCCGCGACCTACGAGCTGATCGCGCGCAAGGGCATCGGCGTGTTCTACGGCGGTGAACTGGCCGCCGAGATCGCGAACACCGCGCAGCACCCGCCGATGACGCCGACCTCGGACCGCGTCTTCCGCCCCGGCGTGATCACCGCGGCCGACATCGCCGGATACAGCGCCCCGTTCGCCGCGCCGACGCACGTGTCGTACGACGGCCTCGACGTGTACTCGATGGGCCCGCCCTCGTCCGGCGGCACGACCGTCGGCGAAGCCCTCAACATCCTGACCCAGCTGAAGCACTCCGGCTGGCCGTTGTCCTGGACCACCCAAGCCGAGCAGGTCGCGTCCCTCCAGGCCTACCTCGAGTCCAGCCGGGTGGCCTTCGCCGACCGCAACCGCTGGGTCGCCGACCCGGCCTTTGAGAACGTGCCGACCTCCGGCCTGCTCGACCCCGCCTTCGCCGCGTCGCGCGCGTGCCTGATCAGCCCGACCTCGACGCTGACCAGCCCGCTCGCCCCCGGCGACCCGAACAACCCGTCCGCCGCCTGCCGGCCGGAGCAGGAACAGACGCCTGACGCGTCCACCGAGGGCCTGTCCACGACGCACCTGGTCACCGCCGACCGCTGGGGCAACGTGGTCTCGTACACGCTGACCATCGAGCAGACCGGCGGCTCCGCGATCGTGGTGCCGCACCGCGGCTTCCTGCTCAACAACGAGATGACGGACTTCGACTTCACTCCCATCCACCCGCCGGCGCCGGACCCGAACCTGCCCGCGGCGGGCAAGCGCCCGCGCTCCTCGATGGCCCCGACGATCGTCCTGCGCGACGGACGCCCGTACCTCGCGGTGGGCTCCCCCGGCGGCGCGTCGATCATCACCACCGTGCTCCAGACGCTGCTCAACCGGTTGGACTTCGGCATGAGCCTGCCGGACGCGATCGCGGCGCCGCGCATCTCGCAGCGCGACCGCGCGGTGACCGAGGCCGAGCCGGCGTTCATCGCGTCGCCGCTCGACCCGGCGCTGACCGCGATCGGCCAGAACTTCGTGCTCGCGCCGCCCGCGTTCACCCCGGCCCCGGAGTTGGGCGCCGCGACCGGGCTGGAGTTCCTCGGCCACGGGCGCATCCAGGCGGCAGCCGAACCGCAGCGCAGGTTCGGCGGCTCGGCCATGGTCGTCTGCCCGTGCCCGCCCCCAACCAACTGACCCACACACATGGCGAGTGCGGCCACTGTCAGTCCTGATCCCGATCCCCGCAGTGGCCGCACTCGCCAGTCCGACTACCCCGCCGTCATCCCTACGTCGTAGTCGAATGCTGAAGGTGAGCCGACACGTCGTCATGCGCCACCGCGTCCTGCGGCGTCTGCCCCGAGGCGAGCGGTGAGCGCGACAGCTCGAGGTAGCCGAACAGGATCACGGCCAGCCCCAGCAACTGCGGCACGAGCCACCACCCGACGCGGATGTTCTCGTCGAACAACAGCGCGCCGTAGCACGCGCTGATCAGCGCGTCGCCGATGGTCAGCATCGGCTGCGAGGCGACGAGCGTGCCGGACTGCAACGCGTTCTGGAGCAGGTAGAGCGAGCCGACTCCGGCGACCGCGGTCGCGTACAGCTGCCAGGTGGTAAAGAACTCGCCCGGCCCCACCGACAGTGCGGCCATCGCCTGCTTCATCAGCGCGGCGGTCAACGCGTACCCGCACGCGGCGGCAAGCCCGAGCAGCGCGGCGCGAGGTTCACCCCGTACGCGCAGCGCCGAGACGAGCAGCACCGCCTCGAAGCCGCCGGTGGCGATCAGTGCGAGCACCCACAGCTGATCGGACGAGCGCTCGACTCCCCCAGACGGATTAGCCGCGGCCAGCGCGCCCGCCAACCCCACAGTCACCGCCGCGACCGACCCCCAGGTGCGCCGAGGCAGCCGGCTGCGCCACAAGAGCCCCGCGATCAGCAGCGCCAACGGCAGCTCGATGATGAAGATCGGCTGCACCAGCGCCACCGGCCCGGTGGCCAGCGCCGCCGCCTGGAACAGCGCCGCCGCGGCGACCATCCCGATCCCCGCCAGCCAGACCCGCCGCCGCACCAGATAGGCGAACAGCGAGAGCCGGAACGCCCCGTCCGCCGGCGCCTCGACCGCGGCCCGGCGCTGAAGCACCGAGGCCATGGCGTTGCTGAACGCCGTCAAGACCGCGAACACGACACAGATCACAAAAATCAGCTTCCCGCTCCGCCGCCCCCGACACCCGGCCCACTACTCTATGCCGGCGACAAACGAACGCCGCCGACGGATTGTTCCCGCCGCCTAGTGATGACCGTAGTCATGACCGAGGCGTCTGCGACGCCAGGTGGAAATCCAGCGTACTGACGCACAAGGTGAGCGATGCGTACTCGTTGCGTGGTCGGTGATAAACCTCCTAGTCTCTACGGCTGGTAGTCGGGGGCGTGGCGCGGCCAGGGGCGTGCAGACTCGATCTGCGCGGCCAGGGCCAGCAGGTGCCGCTCGCCGCCGGGGCGCGCGACGAGTTGGACGCCGATCGGCGTGCCGACGTCGTGGACGCCCGCGGGGACGCTCATGGCCGGCCAGCCCGCCAGGTTCCACGGGCCGGGGAGCGATGCGAACTTGACGCTGGTCATCAGGTTGCTCACCGCGCTGCGCTCGCCGTAGCGCTTCGCGCGCGGGGGCGGTTCGGCGAGGGTGGGCAGGACGAGTACGTCGAGGTCGCCGAAGAACGTATTGACCGACTCGCGCCAGCGTGTGCGGGAACGCTCGCCGGTGAGGTGCATCGCGTCGAGTGCGTTGCCGATGTTCACGAAGCCGCGGGTGGAGCGGTCGAGGCCGGATTTGTCGAGCGCCTTGCCGTCCAAGCGCGCGCACGCGAACCAGTTGAGGAGCATGCCCGTCGCAAGCCAGGCGGGATAGCGCGCGGCGTGGCGGGTGACTGTGTGGCCTTGCTCGGCGAGCAGATCGCCGGTGGCGTGCACGGCTGCGGCGCAGCGCCGGTCTACCGGGATGCCGGGCTGGAGGACTCGGGTGGACAGGCCGATCCGGAGGGCGGGAGCCGAAGCGACAGTGGCCAGGTCGGGGGCGGCGGCCAGGACGGACAGGGCGAGTGCGGCGTCGCGGGCGGTGGTGGCGAACACGCCGTTCTCGGACAGGCCGTTCCACGGCGGCGGCTCGCCCTCGAAGTTCGCCGGGACGACGCCGGTGCCCGGCTTGATGCCGACCAGCCCGCACAAGGACGCCGGGATGCGGATCGAGCCGAGGCCGTCGTTGCCGTGCGCGAGCGGGACGAGGGCCGCCGCGACCGCCGCCGCGCTGCCGCCGGAGGATCCGCCGGGCGTGCGGTCGCGTACCCACGGGTTGCGGGCGATGCCGTACACGCTGTCCGTCATCGGCAGCAGACACAGTTCGGGCACGTTGGTCAGGCCGACGATGACCGCACCGGCGTCGCGCAGCCTTGACACGGACGGATGGTCCGCGGGGTTGTCGTCCACCGAGGTGACCGCCGAGCCGACGCGCATCTGCTCGCCCGCCACCGGCACGTTGTCCTTGATCGCGATCGGCACTCCGGCCAGCGGCAACTGCGCCAGGTCGGAGCGCACGGCGAGCTGGTCGGCCTCGGCCAGCGCCTCCTCGTGCCGGATCCGGCGGAAGGCGTTCAGCTGCGAGTTGAGCCGCTCGATCCGCTCGAGGTGCTGCTGCACGACGAGCCGGGGCTCGACCTCCCCCTTGCGTACGGCTTCGGCGATCTGCTCGGCGCTGCGGCCGACCCACGTCTCCGTCCCGGTCTCCATGCCCTGAAGGCTGCGCCCTTAGCCACGCGCCGTCAACGACCGCCGCCGCCTTTGGCTCCATCCGCGCCCACACGCCACGCATTCGGGTGCGGCGCATGCGAAAACGAGGCGTTGCGGGCAGGATCTAGCCATGCCTTCCGTGCCTTCCACGCGCTCCGCGCCCTGCGTGCTGATCCTCAACGGTCCGAATCTCAACCTGCTGGGCACCCGCGAGCCCGGGGTCTACGGCGCGCGGACGCTCGGCGACGTCGAGGCGCTGTGCCGGGAGACCGGTGCCGCGCTCGGCCTCGACGTCGATTTCCGCCAGTCGAACCACGAGGGCGTGCTCGTGGACTGGTTGCAGGAGGCCGGGGCCGAGCAGCAGGCCGGCCGGCTGATCGGGGCGGTGCTCAACGCCGGGGCGTATACGCACACGTCGATCGCGTTGCACGACGCGATCAAGGGCTCGGGGCTGCGCGTCGTCGAGCTGCATGTCTCGAATGTGCACGCACGTGAGCAGTTCCGGCATCACTCGTACATCTCGGCGGTCGCGGCGGGGATCGTCATCGGATTCGGTGTGGAGGGGTATCCGCTGGCGATGCACGGGTTGCGCAGGTTGTACCGGCTGGCGGCGGAGAGGGAAGGCCAGGGCTAGGGGCTCGTCCGGGCCGGCCGGATCAACGGTAGGCGGACTGGCCGGTCAGCGCCTGGCCGACGACGAGGGTGTGGATCTCCTCGGTGCCCTCGTAGGTGAGCACCGACTCGAGGTTGTTGGCGTGCCGCAGCGGCGCGTAGTCGAGCGAGATCCCGTTCGCGCCGAGGATGGTGCGGCACTCGCGGGCGATCGCGAGCGCCTGCCGGACGTTGTTCAGCTTGCCCGCGCTCACCTGCTCCGGGCGGATCCGCCCGGCGTCCTTGAGCCGGCCGAGGTGCACGGCCAGCAGCATCGACGTGCCGAGCGCGACGGCCATGTCGGCGAGCTTGCGCTGCGTCAGCTGGAAGGCGCTGATCGGCCGGCCGAACTGCACGCGCGAGTCGGCGTATGCGAGCGCCGACTGGAGGCAGTCGCGCGCCGCGCCGACCGCGCCGAACAGGATGCCGAACCGCGCCTCGTTCAAGCAGGACAGCGCCGCGCCGAGGCCGCGCGCCTCGGGCAGCCGCGCCTCGGCGGGCAGCCGGACACGGTCGAAGTACAGCGCGGAGGTGACCGAGGCGCGCAGCGACTGCTTGTGTTCGATGTCCGCCGTGGTGAACCCCGGCGTGCCGCGCGGCACGAGGAATCCGCGCACGCCCTCGTCGGTGGCCGCCCACACGGTCGCCACGTCCGCTAGGCCGCCGTTGGTGATCCACATCTTCGAGCCGTCGAGGATCCAGTCGCCGCCGTCGCGGGTCGCCCGCGTGCGCATGTTCGCCGGGTCCGAGCCGAAGTCCGGCTCGGTCAGCGCGAAGCAGCCGATCGCGGCGCCGGCGGCCAGCTGCGGCAGCCACTGCCTGCGCTGCTCCTCGGAGCCGTAGCGCCGGATGGAGTACATCGACAGCGAGCCCTGGACGGAGACGAAGCTGCGCAGCGCGGAGTCGGCCGCCTCGAGCTCAAGGCAGGCCAGGCCGTAGCTCGTGGCGCTCGTCCCGGCGCAGCCGTAGCCCTCCAGGTGCATGCCGAGCAGGCCCAGCTTGCCCAGCTCGGGCACCAGGTCGCGGGGGAAGTGCGCGTCCTCGAACCAGCGGCCGAGGTGCGGCCGTGCGCGGTCCGCGAGGAAGTCGCACACGGCGGCCTGGATGTCCCGTTCCTCGTCGCTGAGCAGCGAGGAGACGTCGAGCAGCTCGAGGGGGTCGCGCAGCGGGCCGCGAGCCGGGGGCTTGTCCGTCATGCCGTCATGTCTACACCAGGGCTGCCCGCGCCTCTCCTCGTACCGCCAACCCCAGGGCACGGCCCCGACCCTAACCCTTGACGGCTCCGGTGAGGCCGCCGACGATGCGCCGCTCGGCCAGCGCCAGGAATCCGAGCGCCGGCAGCATCGACAGGGCGGTGAAGGCGAGGATGCGTGCGGTGTCCTGCGAGTACTGCGACTGGAACGTCGCGACGCCCAGCGGCAGGGTGAAGTGGCTCTGGTCGTTGAACACCAGCAGCGGCAGCAGGTACGCGTTCCAGCTGGTGACGAACGCCAGGATGCCGACGGTGGTCAGCGCCGGCCCGGACAGCGGCAGCAGGATCCGCCAGAAGAAGCCGAGCCGGCTCGCGCCGTCCAGCACCGCGGCGTCCTCGAGCTCGCCCGGGATCGCGCGCATGAACGGCCGCAGGATCACGATCGTGGCCGGCAGCGAGAACGCCGCCTCGGGGATCGCGACGCCCAGCGGGTTCTCCAGCAGGCCGATCTGACGCAGCAGCAGGTAGAGCGGCAGGCTCGCCACGCCGAGCGGGAAGAGCAGGCCGATGGTGAACAGGCCGTAGAGCGCCTCGCGGCCCTTGAAGGTGTAGCGGGAGAGCGCGAAGGAGGCCATCGAGCCGACCCCGACCGCGACGCCGGTGGCAATCACCGCGATCAAGGCGCTGTTCCCGAGGAACTGCCAGAAGGCCGAGGAGCCGAGGATGCCGCTGTAGTTCGACCAGACCCACGGGCTCGGCAGCCCGGACGGGTTCGCGTTGATCTGCGGCGTGGTGCGAAAGCCGCCGATGAAGACGAACAGCAGCGGCACCACGGTGACGCCGATCACCACGATCGCCGTGAGGTAGGCGAGCGGGGTGCCCACGGAGACCGGGCGGCGGCTGCGTCCGGGCGCGCCGGGGACGCGCGGGCCCGCGATCGGTTCGACGGTCGCTGACATGCGAGTCACCCCACCATCCGGGTCAGTGCGCCCTCGGTGTCGCGGCGCAGCACGAAGCGCTGGTAGACCAGCGCGAAGGCGAAGCAGATGATGAACAGGATCACGGCCACCGCGCTGCCGTAGCCGAACTCGTAGCGGCGGAAGCCGTGGTCGATCAGATAGGTCGCCATGGTGGACGAGGCGTTGGCCGGCCCGCCCAGCGTCATGATCCACACCAGGTCGAACAGCTGGAGCGAGCCGATCACGGACAGGAAGATCCAGATCCGGATGGTCGGGCCGAGCAGCGGCAGCACGATGTGCCGGGTGGTCTGCCACTGGCTCGCCCCGTCGATCGCGGCCACCTCGCGCAGCTCGACCGGAACCCCCTGGAGCCCCGCGAGCAGCAGGATGATGCCGAAGCCGATGTACTTCCAGGTGATCACCACGAACAGCGTGTAGAGCACGATGCTCGTGTCGGCCAGCCACAGGTGGACCAGGGAGCCGAGGCCGACCGACCGCAGGATGTCGTCCATGAAGCCGTCAGGCTGGAGGATCAGCAGCCAGATGACCGCGGTGATCGCCTCGGACAGCACGTACGGGGCGAACACCACAAGGCGCAGGAACGCCCGGCCGCGCAGATTGCGGTTGAGCAGCATCGCCAGGCCGATGCTCAGCGGCAGCTGGAGCGCCACGGAGAGCCCGGCGATGATCAGGTTGTGCACGATGGCGCCCTGGAAGACCGGGCCGGTGATCGCGTCGTGGTAGTTCTTGAAGCCCACGAAGTCGTTCAGCGGCCCGAAGCCGTTCCAGTTGTAGAAGCTGTAGTAGGCCGCCACGCCGATCGGCGCCAGCACGAAGCCGAGGAAGAGCAGCAGCCCCGGGCTGAGCAGCAGCACCAGTTCGAGCCGTTTGCCGAGCCGGCTCGGCCGGCGGGCCGGCCGCACCTGGCTGGTGCGGCCAGCCGCCGCGGAGTCGGCGGCCGAGGCCGGGCCCATGGCCCGATCGGAGACCCGTGCCTCGCTCATGACCTGCCTCTCATTGCATTCAGGCTGCTCAACGCACTAACGCTCGTCCCCGGCGGGGCGTGCGCCAACCGCCGCTTGCACGACTTTCACCAAGCCGACCGGCGCGGATGCTACTTGCCGCCGGCGGAGGCGTTCGTGATGCTCTTCACGATCGACTCGGGCGAGCCCTTGCCGGCGAAGTAGTCGGCCACCGCGGCGTCCAGCGACTGGCCGACCGCGGTCGGGAAGGCGATGTCGAAGTACATCTGGATGTACGAGGCCTTGGACGCGTACGACGAGACGGTCTTGATCGTCGGGTCGGTCAGCGACGAGGAGGCCGCGGGGTTCACCGGCAGGCCGAGTCCCTGGGACGCGACCTTCTGCTGGATCTCCGGGCTGGCCAGGTACTTCAGGAAGTCGACGCACGCGGCCGTCGCCTTGGTGGTGCAGGAGAAGCCGTCGCCGCCGCCGAGCGCCACGCTCGGGTCGCCGCCGCCGCCGGCGACCGCCGGGAACGGGAACCAGCCGAGCTGCGACTTGAAGCTGCCGTCGGGCACCAGGCCGGTCATCGTGGACAGCTCCCAGTCGCCCTGCAGCTCCATCGCCGCCTTGCCGTTGGCGATCATGCCCGCCGAGCTGCCCGCGCCCTGCTGGGCCGGGGTGCCGAGGAAGCCGGTCTGGAACGGCTTGGTGGCCAGGAAGTCCTTCAGGTCGTTGCCCGCCTTGACCCAGCACGGGTCGTCGAGCTTGAGCGACTTCGAGGCGGTCTTCAGCGCGTCCGTGGAGCACTCGCGCACCGCGAAGTAGTCCCAGTAGAACGCGTCGGGCCAGCGGTCCTTGGAACCGATGGCGACCGGCGTGATGTTCTTCCCCTTGAGCTTGACCACGTCGGCGTTGAACTCTTCCATCGTGGCCGGCGGCGCGGTGATGCCCGCCTGCGCGAACAGGTCCTTGCGGTACCAGAAGCCGACGACGTGCAGGTCGTACGGAATGCCGTACTGCTTGCCGTCGGGCGACTGCCAGCCCTGCGCGGTGGCGCCGAGCTCGCTGATCCAGCTGGAGACCTGCGAGGTGAGGTCCATGACCTTGCCCGAGGTGATCTGGCTGGTGATCGCGCCGCCGCCCCACTGCTGGTAGATGTCCGGCGGGGTGCTGCCCTCCAGAGCGGCCGGCACCTTGGTGGTGAACTGCTCGTTCTGGATGGGATCGACCGTGAAGCTCACGTTCGGGTGGGCCGCGTGGTACGCGTTGGCGGCCTGCTGCCACAAGCTGCGGACCGGGTCCGTGGTGCCGTTGTGCCACCACGTCAGGTTCACCGGGCCGTTGGCGTTGTTCGAAGGGTTGCTGCTGCTTGAGCCTCCACCGCTGCTGCACGCAGCGGCGGTGAGGGCGAGCGCCGCGGTGAGGGCGATCGCGCCTGAGGTGCGGATTCTACGCATAACTGGTCCGTTCCTGACGACGTCGGCCGAACTGGACCGGGCGGTTTGAGCCCAGGATGCCGAAGAGTCTGCGCGTTCGCAATGATCGTGTCAATCGTTGTCGATAACGTTTTACAACGCTATTCTGAGCCGGTGCAACCAAGCTCCCGCGTGACGATCCGCGACGTCGCCGCTCAGGCCGGCGTGTCGGTGGCGACCGTCTCCAAGGTCATCAACCAGCGCTACGGCGTGTCCGCGGACACGTACGCGCGGGTCCAGGCGGTGATCAACGAGCTGGGATACGAGGCGAGCCTGGTCGCGCAGAGCCTGCGCAACCACCGCACCAACGTGATCGGCATCCTGGTCGCCGACCTCGAGCCGTTCAGCACCGAGCTGCTGAAGGGGGCCGGGGACGCGATCCGCGGCACCGGGTTCGAGCTGGTCGTCTACTCGGCCGGCGGGCGCACGAGCGATCACGTGGGCTGGGAGCGCAGGTATCTGTCGCGGCTGAGCGGAACACTGGTGGACGGCGCGCTCCTGGTCACGCCCACGGTGGTGGACGTGCAGTACGGCGCGCCGGTGGTCGCGGTCGATCCGCACACCGGCCCGACCGACCTGCCGACGATCGACTCGGACAACCTGCACGGCGCCCGCCTGGCCACCGAGCATCTGCTCGGGCTCGGGCACCGGCGGATCGCGATGCTCTCCGGGCGGCCCGACCTCCAGTCGGCGCAGCTGCGCGAGCAGGGCTACCGGGAGGCGATGGCGGCGGCGGGGGTGCCGGTGAGCGAGCGGCTGATCCAGGTCGGCGCGTACGACCCCGAGGTCTCCGTGAAGCCGGCCCGCGAGCTGCTCAGTTCGCCCGAAAGGCCCACCGCGGTGTTCGCCGCCAACGACGTCTCGGCGCTGGCGACCATCGAGGTGGCCCGCGACCTCGGCCTGCGGGTTCCGCACGACCTCTCGATCGTCGGCTTCGACAACATCCCGGAGTCGGTGCTCTGCGCTCCCCCGCTGACCACGGTGGACCAGCCGATCCGCACCATGGGCCAGCGGGCGATCGAGATGCTGGTCCGGCTGATCCGGGGCGAGATCCCGCAGGAGACGCACATCACCCTCGCGACCAAGCTGGTCGTGCGGCAGTCCACCCGCCCGGTCTAGGGCGGCCGAAGCAGTACCCGAACCACCCGAACCACCCGAATTACGTGCTCGAATACGCAGCTCATCCGGCACCGCAGTGCCACCCACTGCGCCGTGCCCGGTGAAGGACGGACGGACCTTAGTCGTGGCTATAGAGAATCAGATGACCGCTGAGGTCTGGCGCGATCCGGCGGTCCCGGCCGCCGAGAGGGTGGGCGACCTGATCTCCCGGATGACGGTCCGGGAGAAGGTCGCCCAGCTCTACGGCGTGTGGGTCGGCATCGACACCACCGGCGGCGAAGTGGCGCCGCACCAGCACGATCTGGCCTCGCCGCCGGAGGACTGGGACGCGCTGATCAGCGATGGAATCGGGCAGCTGACCCGGCCGTTCGGCACCCGGCCGGTCGAGCCGGCGGCGGGGGCGCGAGTGCTGGCCCGCACCCAGCGGCAGATCATGACGGCCGGGCGGTTCGGCATACCCGCGGTGGTGCACGAGGAGATCCTCACCGGGCTCGCCGCCTGGCAGGCGACGATATATCCGTCGCCGCTGTGCTGGGGCGCGAGCTTCGACCCGGAACTGGTCGAGCGGATGGGCGCGCAGATCGGCCGCACGATGCGGCGGCTCGGCGTGCACCAGGGCCTCGCGCCGGTGCTGGACGTGGTGCGCGACCTGCGCTGGGGCCGGGTCGAGGAGACCATCGGCGAGGATCCGTACCTGGTCGGCGCGATCGGCAGCGCGTACGTGCGCGGCGTCGAGTCGGCGGGCGTGGTCGCGACGCTGAAGCACTTCGCCGGCTACTCGGCCTCGCGCGGCGGCCGCAACCTGGCGCCGGTGTCGATCGGGCGGCGCGAGCTGGCCGACGTGCTGCTGCCGCCGTTCGAGATGGCGCTGCACGCGGGCGCGCGGTCGGTGATGCACTCCTACATCGACCTCGACGGCGTTCCCACGGGCTCCGACCCGGCGCTGCTCACCGATCTGCTGCGCGGCGAGTACGGCTTCACCGGGACCGTGGTCGCGGACTACTTCGCGATCACCTTCCTGCGCACGCTGCACAACGTGGCCGGCTCGGACGGCGAGGCGGCGCAGCTGGCGCTGAACGCCGGCATCGACGTCGAGCTGCCGACACTGCGGTGCTTCGGCCAGCCGCTGCTGGACGAGATCGAGGCGGGCCGGGTGGATCTCGCGACGATCGACCGCGCCCTGGAGCGGGTGCTGATCCAGAAGTGCGAGCTCGGCCTGCTCGACGCCGACTGGTCGCCGGAGCCGCAGGCGCTGGTGGACGGGGACGTGGATCTCGACGAGGCGCAGTCGCGCGGGCTCGCCCGCGAGCTGGCGCGGCGCTCGATCGTGCTGCTGCGCAACGAGGGCGCGCTGCCGCTGGCGCCCGGCAAGCGAATAGCGCTGGTCGGGCCGCGCGCGCACGACGCCAGCGCGATGATGGGGTGCTACTCGTTCCCGCTGCACGTGGGCGTGAACTTCCCGGACACGCCGATGCGCGTCAACGTGCCGACGCTGCTCGAGGCGCTGAGCGACGACGCGGCGGGCTACCAGGTCTCGTACGCGCAGGGCGTACCGGTGCTCGGCGGCGACGACGCAGGCATCGAAGAGGCGGTGCGCGTCGCGCGGGACGCGGAGGTCTGCGTCGTCGTGCTCGGCGACAAGGCCGGGCTGTTCGGCGCGGGCACGTCGGGAGAGGGCTGCGACGCCGCCGACCTGCGGCTGCCCGGCCGCCAGGAGGAGCTGCTCGAGGCGCTGCTGGCCACCGGGACCCCGGTGGTGCTGGTGCTGCTGGTCGGGCGGCCGTATGAGCTGTCCCGGCAGATCGACCGGCTCGCGGCGGTGGTCTGCGGCTTCTTCCCGGGCGAGGAGGGCGCGCCCGCGCTGGCGGACGTGCTCGGCGGCCGGGTCAACCCGTCCGGGCGGCTGCCGGTCAGCTTCCCGGCGGCCGGATCGACGCAGCCGTCCACGTACCTGAACCCGCCGCTCGGCCAGGCAAGCGGAGTGATCACGACGGTGGACCCGACGGCGCTGTTCCCGTTCGGCCACGGGCTTTCGTACGCCCCCGCGGCGTGGGGCGAGATCGCGCTGCTCGACTCGCCGGCGCAGTGGCCGACCGACGGCACCTACACGGTGACCGTCGCGCTGCGCAACGACTCGGAGCTGCCGACGACCGAGGTCGTGCAGGTCTACCTGCACGACCCGGTGGCCGAGGTGGCGCGGCCTGTGCAGAAGCTGCTCGCCGCGCCGCGGGTCGATCTGGCCCCGGGCGAGGCGCGGACGGTGACCGTGGAGCTGCACGCGGATCTGACCTCGTACACCGGCCGCGCCGGTCGGCGCCAGGTTGACCCCGGCGACGTCGAACTGCGGGTCGGCGCGTCGAGCACGGACATCCGGGCGACGCTGCGGCTGACCATGACCGGCGAGCGCCGCGAGGTCGGCTTCGACAGGATCATGGAGCCCACGGTCACCGTGTCAGACGCCGCTGCATCGATGGACGGGGCGACCCCGGTCGGCACGGCCAGCGCCACATCGGACAGCGCGAACAACACAGCGCCTCAGGTCATCACCGACTAGCCCCCTCAGTACAGCTCAGTACAGCGCTGCCCGCCGCCATGATCAGCGGCGGGCAGCGCTTTTACTCGCGCTACTCCTTACGACACAGACACGTCGTCGTACTTCGTGTACGTGGCGTCGCCAGCGTAGTTGTCGTCATGGCTGGTCAGCGTCAGCGTGTAAGAGTGCCCCGCCGTGAGTGCGGCGTTGACCTGGGTCCAGCCGGAACTGGCGACACAGGTCTTGGCAAGCACCGTCGTCGTGGTGGCAGAGGTGTTGTCCCTGAGCGTCGCCGTGGCCCAGTCATACGTGACGCTGTCCGGGCAGGTCACGTTGTACCAGAACGTCAGGTTGCTGGAACCCGACGGCGCCGTGAAGGTCTGAGCGACCGACGCGTCGCCGTTGGTCGGCGAGGTTGAACCCAGCTGCGCCGCATAAGTACCCGAATGCGGCGTAGACGTCGTCACCGCACTCGTCGCCCCGGAGGCCGTCCAGCCGGACAAGCTACCGGCCTCGAAACCACCGTTGACGATCGGGTTGGTCGCCGCGGCCGACAGAGCGACGTCGTCATACTTCGTGTACGTGGCGTCGCCGGCGTAGTTGTCGTCGTGGCTGGTCAGCGTGAGCGTGTACGAGTGCCCGGCCGTAACCGTCGCGCTGACCTGCTTCCAGCCGGAGGCGGCGACACAGGTCTTGGCCAGCGGTGTGCTCGTGGTAGCCGTCGTGTTGTCGGTCAAGGTGGCCGTGGCCCAGTCGTATGTCACGCTGTCCGGGCAGGTCAGGTTGTACCAGAACGACAGCGTGTTGTTACCGGACGGAACGGTGAACGTCTGGGCGATCGACGAGTCGCCGTTGGTTGGCGAGGTCGAACCCAGCTGCGCCGCATAAGTACCCGAATGCGGCGTAGACGTCGTCACCCCACTGGTCACTCCACTGGCCGTCCAGCCGGACAAGCTACCGGCCTCGAAACCACCGTTGGTGATGCCGCCGGTGCCCGGCGGAGTAACGGTCAGGGTGTACGGCGTGGTGCGCGTACCCGTGGTCCCGGTGCCGGTCACGGTGATTGTGTAGGTGCCGGCCGGCGTGGACGAGGACGTGGAGATCGTCAGCGTGGACGATCCCGAAGCGCTCAACGACGCCGGGTTGAAGGACGCCGTCGCGCCGGTCGGCACGCCGGAGGCGGACAGGTTCACCGTCTGGGCCGCGCCTGTCTCGGACACCGAGACGGTCGTGGTGGCCGATCCGCCCTGGGTGACGCTGCCGGAGCCGGGCGAGGCGGAGAGGGAGAAGTCCTGCGTGGTGGAGCAGCCGGGCAGCTGGAACGAGGCCAGCCGGGTACGCCAGTTGAAGCTGCCGTTGGCCGGCTCGTACTCGTCGGTGTACCAGAAGGTGCAGTCATCGACCGGGTCGATCGACATCGAGGTGTAGTCGCCCCAGCGGCTGTACGAGCTCTGCGAGCCGCCGCCGGTGATGATGGTGGTCTCGGCCTGCGTCATGGTGCCCAGCGCGTCGCCGGGCGCCCGGCCGGTGAACCGGATCGACGGGTTCGTGCTCGACGAGGACTGCGAGTACCCCAGCGCGATGTCGCCGCCGTGGTCCATCGCGATCGAGCCCATCCAGCGGTAGGTGCTGTCGGGCGCGTACGTGCCCTGCTGGTAGACGGTCGGGTTGCCGCCGGAGAGGCGGAACTCGTACCAGCGCACGCCGACCGAGGAGCCGGCGGTCACCGCGTCGTTGGTGACCAGCGCCTCGTGGTCGCCGAAGTTGCGGTAGGCGAGCCGGTACATGATCCGGTCGGACAGCGAGTCGAGCTGCTGGCCGTTGGCCTGCGGGATGCAGGTTCCGGATGCGCCGCAGGCGGTGGTGTAGGAGGCGACGGTCAGGCTCGTCGGGCCGGTGAAGGTGGAGTTCGACGGGGTGGTCCAGTCCACGTGGAAGTGCCAGTAGGCGAGCGTGGTCGCCGTGGTGCCCAGGCTCACCAGCGTCTCCGACTCGCCGGAGGGCGGCAGGGTCGAGCCGTCGAGGTCGGCGGCGAGCAGCCCGCCGTACGAGGTCGAGGTGGTGAAGCACTGCTGGGTCGCCGCCGCGCCGGTGAGCATGTTCGCGCGGTTCAGTGCGCACACGTTCGAGCCGAGGAACTGGGTGCCCGCGGCGTTGAACTGGTTGTAGGTGATGTAGTACCCGTCAGGCCAGACCGACAGCTTCGGGTAGTCGGGGAAGTTCGAGTACTGGTAGCTGTAGCGGTTGTATGTGCCGGTCGCGTCCGCGCTGGTGGAGACGGCGACGCAGTCGAAGTACGGGCCGGAGCTCGACGAGACGTTCGCGAACTGCTGGATCACCCAGCGGTTGGCGATCCGGTCGAAGCTGACCGTGGCGTCGCCGTCGTTGGTGCTCTGGCAGGACCCGCCGAAGCCGGACCACAGGGTGCTGGTGTTGGTTGGTGCGAGCACGGTGGTACCGGTCTTGCTGAAGATCGCGTAGGCGGTGTTGACGACCTCGACGACCTGCGTGGTGCCGACCGCGGCGTTCGGGTCCGGCGGCACGCCGCCGATCGAGTAGTTGTTTGAGCCGATCCCGTCGAAGTTGCTCGAGGTCGAGACGTCCGGGAACGAGCTGCCCGGCGTACTCTGCACGACCGGGTCAGGACGATGCGACGCGGGCGGCCGAGGCAGCTGCCCTTCCCGGTCTCCGTCTCCGTCGTCCTTCTTCTTCGAGGGCTGAACACCCGAAGCCTTCGCAGCCGCGGCCATCTGCCACAGCGGCTGCGACACGTCGTGATGAACAGCGGGCCCGGAGTCAGCGGACTGACGGTGTGTAACGGGCGCACCGGCGGCGGCAGCAGCAGCGGCACCCCCGGTAGCGGCGGTAGAAGCGTGAGCCGGGGACGTGGTGAGCCCGGCGACGACCAACGCCGCGGCAGCAGCGGCGATGACGGGTCTCGGCAAGAAGAAGCCGACCCCGCGGGCCGGCTCAGGCGTGTTCCGGCGTGACCGCCGGGTGGGTATGTGCGACAAGGCGGGACATCCTCTCAGACCACCGGGCATCGCCCGGCAGGGACCGACGCACAGGATGCAAGGACGTTCACGCAGGATCGCGTGCAATCGCCAGGTGAATATGACAAGCGGAACGAATGTCCGCAAGATGAGACGGCCCCGGAACCGGCCGTGCAATGAAGATTTTACCGAGTCAACTTCCTGCCACGACAGATGTTCCGGCCCGCAGACCCCGAAGCCCACCGTCGCCCAGAAGCCACAGCACCGTCAGGAACCGATCACCGTCAGGAACCGATCACAGCCGTACGCCGTCGGTGACCGGCAAAACGTCCACCACCAGCCGCCACAACTGCGTGCGCGGCCCGAACCGATCACCGCGAAACGATGTCGTGGAACGCAACTCTGCCCGCCCGACGCCAACGGCCACAGCCGTCGCCACCGTCACCTCCCCGGACTCCCCGGACTCCGCCGATTCCCCCGACTCCCCAGACTCCCCCAACTCTTCCGGCTCCCCGGACTCCCCGGGCTCCCCCGACGCCGCCGACTCCCCGGACTCCCTCGACTCTGCCGCTACGACCCGTACCACCTCCGGACTCTGCGATTCCACCGCAGTCCACGCGTAGCCCGCCGTCCCCGTCAACATAACCGCGATCTCAGTCCCCTGCCGAACCCTCAGCACATCAGGGAGCGGATCACCGATCCGATAAAAGACCTCGACCCTGCCGGAATCCATACCGCGAAGCATAAGAGCGTGCGCGGATTTGCGGCCGGGCTCGCGGCCGATCCGGCCGCCAATCCGCGCACCCTCTAACCCGACTCGATCTCTCCCGACGCCGCCGCCGCGCCGTCACACCAATCCGCGCACCCACTAAACCGACCTCGCCGGCACGAGTCCTACCCCCATCGACTCCTGCCCAAGTGAGTCCTGCCCGAGTGAATCCCTCCCAAGTGAATCCGACCCGAGTAAGTCCCGCTCAAGTGAGTCCTGCCCGAGTGAATCCACTCGAGTGAGTCCTGCCCGAGTGAGTCCTGTCCCCCCATGAATCCCGCCCGAGTGAGTCCTGCCTGCATCGTCATCGTCCGCTATCGTCAACCCGTGACCATGATCGCCTCTCGCGACGAGTACCGCCTCCAGCTGCTGCCGTGAACAGTGCCCAGATCGCGAAACTGGTCGCGTTCGTGCTGCCCCTGGGCGTGGACACCTTCGCCATCGCCGCAGCCGCCGGCGCGGCGGGACTGACAGGCGCGGCCCGTCGCCGGATCACCGCGCTGTTCACAATCTTCGAGGCCGGCATGCCACTGGTCGGCTTGGCTCTCGGCGCGCCGCTCGCCCACCTGATTGGCAACGTCGCCGAGTACGTCGCGGCCGCCGTGCTCATCGCTGTCGGCGCGTGGATGCTGTTCGCCGAGGATGAGGAAGGCGAACAGGCCCGCGCCCGCTCGTTCATCGACGTCGGCGGCGTGGCACTGATCGCGCTGGGGCTCTCGATCAGCCTCGACGAGTTGGCCATCGGCTTCACCCTCGGCCTGTCCCGGCTGCCCGTGCCCGTCGTCATCCTCGCCATCGCCGTCCAGGCAGCCCTGGCCTCCCAACTCGGGATGCGCCTCGGCTCACGACTGTCCGAGCACTCTCGCGAGTTCGCCGAGAAGCTCGCAGCCACTGCCCTAGCCGGCCTTGGCATCTACCTGCTGATCGCCCGTTTAGTCGGATAGCCCCGTCGGATAGCCCACCTCGCCTGGCGACCCGCGTTACCAGTTCACACGACGCCACCAGACCGGCGGAACCACCCACCCACCACGCACGTCGAAGTCGAAACGGCATCAGGCAGCGAACCCGGCCACGTCCGGAAGGAGCGCACGATGCGATCACCACATGCGACTCAAGCGATGTCAGCCCTCGCAGCTGTCTGCGCCTGCCTGGCGCTGGCGACGTCCGCATGCGCATCCCGGGCCGCGACCAGCACCAGCCCGACCGCCTCGAGCGCTCAAACGATCTCTCCCACCACTGGCGGTTCGGCCTCGGCACCAGGCGCCTCACCGGCGTCGCCACCACAATCGCCGACATCGCTGCCCCCGGCATCAGCGTCACCGACGTCACCGGCGCTGCCCCCACCGCCACCCACGTCACCGTGCCACTCGGGCACCGTCGCACTGAGCTGGCGAGCCGGGCAGCCCCTTCCCGCCGCGCTGTGCGTACACGTCGGCACGAAGATCCTCATCGATCTGAAGGCCGCGCCCGGCTACCGCTGGACACCCCTCATCTCGTCCGCCCCGCACACCGTGGCAGTAACCCCGCGCACTACGGACGGCGTCGCAGCAGCAGTTGCCGCCACCGCAACCGCCGTGTCCGTGGGACGAGCGCAGGTGACTACGACGTCCTCCTTCCCCGCCGACCCGCACGGACCGCCAACCCAACTCTGGACCCTCACCGTGACAGTCATCGGCTAGCACTGTCATCGGCTAGGGGCTAGGGCGAGGGGCACTGCGCCCACGGACGCAGCAGGACGCAGCGCACCCACCGACCCGATGTCTCTTGACCAAACCGACTAAAGTCCTCTGCATGACGCTCTCAAGCCTGGTGGTCGGCTCATGACCAGAATCGACGCACATCACCACCTTTGGGATCTAAGTAGGCGTGAGCAGGCCTGGCTCGATGGCCCTGACACGGCAGCCATCCGTCGGACCTTTACCTTCGCTGACTTCGCGCCCGAGTTGGCTGCGACCGGGATCGAACGCAGCATCCTGGTCCAGGTGCTGGCCGACATCGACGAGACGCGGGACTTCCTCGTGCTAGCCGCCGAGTCCAGCTCAGCCGGCAGCACGACAATCCCGTCGGAGCGTGCAACCAGCACAGCCGGCGAGTCCGGGCGCGCGGTGAGTGCGATCGGCGATTCCGTGACTGTGGACGGCGCTACTGCTGCCATAGCCGGGGTGGTTGGCTGGGCCGATCTCACGTCGCCGCAGATCGCCGACGATCTCGCCGCGCTGCGCCTCGCTCCAGGCGGCGACTTGCTCGTCGGCATCCGCCACCTCGTGCAGAGCGAGGCCGACGCGCGCTGGCTGTGCCGACCAGACGTGCGCCGAGGGCTGCAAGCGGTCGGCGAAGCAGGACTCTGCTACGACCTGCTCACCATGCCGCATCAGCTGCCCGCGGCCGTGGAGACCGTCCGCGCACTGCCGCAGCTGACCTTTGTGCTCGACCATGTGTCCAAGCCGCCGATCACGTCGGGCGACCTGGAGCCGTGGGCGTCGCACCTGCGCGAGTTGGCCACCGAGCCGAACGTGTTCTGCAAGCTGTCCGGCATGGTGACCGAGGCGGATCACGCGTCGTGGACCGTAGCGTCGCTGCGCCCCTACGCCGAAGTGGCACTGGACGCGTTCGGGCCCTCACGCATGATGTTCGGCTCGGACTGGCCGGTCTGCCTGCTCGCCGCGACCTACCCGCAGGTCGCCGACGCCGCCGCACAACTGGTCGCCGGACTGTCGCCAGACGAGCAGGCTGACGTCTTCGGCGGCACTGCCGAACGCGCCTATCGCCTGCGTGTCTGATCGTGGCGGGGCCACGACGCGACGCGATACGCCACGACCGCATCCTGAGCTTGAACCCTCGTCGAGCAGTTGACTCTTGTGCGGCCCTCGCAGCAGACCCGAATACCGCTGCACGGTGAGGATGACAGTGCGCGGTCGGTGCCGGTGCGTTGTCGGTGCCTGGTATCGAGCCAGGGCCGGTGCGGTGCCGGTGTCCGGTGCCGGTGCGTTGTTGGCGCGTTGTTGGTGCGTTGCAAGTGCCTGGTGCCGGTGTCGGCCTGCGGGGCTGCGCAGGTAGGGCTGGACTGACCGGGTGGTGGATGTCAGGTTGCAGCGACGGTTCTGGTGTCGTGCGTTCTTGTCGTGTTGTACGTTCTTGTCACAGCTTCCATGTGACTCCCGTGAGCTCTTCCGACAGGGACCACAGCCGCCGGGCGGTCTCCTCGTTCTTCGCTGAGGCGACAGGCTGCACCTCGGTCGGATAGCCGCGGTTCTCGCCCAAGCCGTCCGGACCGTAGAACTTTCCGCTCTGCGCGTCGGAACCTACCGCCGCGTAGAGCTGATTGAGCGCGCCCATTTCGACCGGCTGTGCAAGCAACCGGTTGCCCAGCCTGAACACCTGCCGGGCCAGTCCGGTCGGACCTGAGGTCTGCAAGTTCGTCGCCGAGTACCCCGGATGCGCCAGCACCGAGCGCACCGGGCTGCCTATCGCGCGTAGCCGCCGGTCGAGTTCAAGCCCGAACAGCACGTTCGCGAACTTGGACTGCATGTAGTAGCCGGTCGGCGAGTACGAACGCTCCCCGGTCAGGTCGTCGAAGTGGATCGAGCCGCGCTTGTGCAGCGTGGAGCTGACGGTCACGATACGCGGGTCGCCGCGCCGTGCGATCTGCTCGAACAGCAGGCCGCTGAGCGCGAAGTGCCCCAGATGATTGGTCGCGAACTGGGACTCGAAGCCCTGCGGGGTCAGCCGGCGCGGCGGCATCATCACCCCCGCGTTGTTCACGAGCACGTCCACCGCGATCCCGTCATCCAGGACCGCTTCGGCGAACCGGCGCACGGAATTCAGGTCGGCAAGATCCAGGAGGCGGTATTCCACGACCGCCCCGGGATGCGCGGCACGGATGCGCCCCACGGCGTCCGCGCCTTTCGACTCGCTGCGCGCGGTGACCAGCACCCTGCCTCCGTGCGCGGCGAGCTGGCGCGCCGTCTCGAATCCGAGGCCACTGTTGGCCCCGGTCACGATAAAGGTCCGGCCGGTCTGATCGCCGATCCGATCCGCTGTCCAGCGCTCCATGTCCACTCCATTCCACTGGCGCCCATCTCGTACTACACAGGATGCCCTCGATGGCACTCAGTGTCAAGTCTGACTTCGAGTGCCGTCTCTGGCACTGAATCGTGCGAGATGGTATGGTGACCAGATGCACACCAGTGCCGAGGCTCTCGCGCCGCTGAGCATGGCGGAGCGCAAGCGGCGGCTGGTCCGCGACCAGCTCGGCGAGTCCGCGCTGCGCCTGGTGGCCAGACAGGGCTACGAGGAAACCACGGTCGATCAGATCGTGGCGGCGGCCGGGGTGTCCCGCCGCACCTTCTTCCGGTACTTCAAGTCCAAGGAGGACGTCGTCGTCCAGTCGATCAGTGACTTGGGCGACGCGATCCGTGCGGAATTGGCCGCTCGGCCGGACGGGGAAGGCGCGGAGGCGGCGATGCGCGCGGCCTTCGCGGTCGCGGCCGAGCAGTTGACGCTGGAGCCGGAGAAGGCACTGCCCCTGACACGTCTGCTGTTCGAGACTCCGGCGCTGCACCGCCGCTTCCTTGAGCACCAGTCCGTCCTCCAGGAGGAACTGGCCGCCGAGTTGGCGCGGCGCGAGGGGCTTGCGGCGGATGACGACGATCTGGGGCCGTCACTGGTCGCGGGCGTCGCCCTGACGGCGTTTCAGGTGGCGGTCGCGGCGTGGACCAGGCACGACGGCGGCGCGGACCTCAATGCGTTGATAGATGAGGCGTTTGCACGCACTCATCCGGGGGCCGCTACACGGCGCCGCCTTGGGTAGATGTGCTCAAGTGGCGTATGTAGGGTGGCGTTACGGGTTTGGTGCGGGTTTGGCGGGGTCAGGGTGAGCGCGTCCAGACGGTGAGTAGGTAGCCGCCGTACCACGCCGAGGCCAAAGCGCCGCTGCCGAGCAGAGTGACGGCAGCGCGCAGCCGTTGGCGGGCGAGCGGAACCGCCAACGGCAGCAGGAGCGTGAAGACGGGCACCAGGAAGCGCGCCTTGGAGTGGAAGTAGATCGGGCCGGAGGCCAGCGCCGCCGCGATCGACACCCACGTGAAGACGAGCACCGCGAGAGGCGCACGTGCACGCCCCCACGTCAGCGCGGCAGCCGACAGGACCGCGAGCAGCACGACGGCGAGCGCGACGTAGTATCCGAGCTGCACCGGCCGCGTCAGGATGAGGTGCACCTCATCCCAGGTTCCGCGCACGCTCGGCCTGTTGTGCCAGCCTTCGCGCTGCATGTACGACCAGCCATCCCACCGGCCGAGTTGCGCGCCGACCCATGCCAGGTAGCCCAGCCCACCGAGCGGTGCGAGCACGCCGGCGACCCACGGGCGCCAACCGTCCTTGCGTCGCACGATCGCTATCGCCGCACAGACGTCGATCGCGACGGCGACGGTAAGACCCGTCGGATGCGTTAAGCCGGCGAAGAAGCCGGCGATCCCGGCCGCGGTCCATCGCCTGCGCAGCAGGTAAAGCAGCGCGAGCGCCACAAGCAGGGTGAGCAACGACTCGGTGTAAGCCATCGACTCGACGAGCGCGGTCGGCTGAATGCCCCAGAGCACGGCGAGCACGATGCCGGTCCGCCGGTTGTACAGGTGCTCGCCGACAGCACGGATCGCCACCGCGGCGCCGATACCCGCCAACCAGCTGATGACCAGCGCTGCGTGCAGCAGGCCGAGCGGCCAGCCGAGCACCCGGATGAGCAGCGGGTAAAGCGGGAAGAAGACGACGTTCGTGTTCACCAGGCTGCCGTCGGCGCGGTGGCTCAGCGCGGCGTCATAACCGTGCTGCGCGATACCGACGTACCAGACGCCGTCCCACTTGCCGAGCAGCCCGGTGACGTTCACCCGGTGCGCCATGACGGCGAGCACGCAGGCACCGAGCAGGCGCACCGCGAGGTACAGCAGCGCCTCCGGAGCGTGCGCCCTGATTCGGGCCAGAACTGACGTATATATGGCGATGACCTCAGTGGCGCTGGGAAAAGAGTGGCGTCACTCTATCAACGCGCGCAACGGCCTTCGAATAGCCAGGGCTCTGACAATTTTGCTACCTGCCAGCCCCGTGCGGGCGTCAGACCACGAGGACAGCCACGCCGTTGACCCGGTCCGCGGCGAGGTCGGCGAGGGCTCGGTCGGCTTGGGACATGGCGTATCGGGTCACCGCGATGCGCGGGCGCGCCGTCCCGGCCAGCGCGAACAGGTCCTTGCCGTCCTGCCGGGTGTTCGCGGTGACGCTGCGCACGGTGCGTTCCTGGAACAGGTGCCGTTCATAGTTCAATGCGGGGATATCACTCAGATGGATGCCCGCAATGGCCAGCGTGCCGCCACGGTCCAGTGCGGACAGCGCGACCGGTACCAGGTCGCCGACCGGCGCGAACAGGATCGCCGCGTCCAACGGCTCGGGCGGCGCGTCGTACGCACCGGCCGCTGAGGCAGCGCCCAGCTCGAGCGCGAGCCGCCGGGCGTCGGCCGAACGGGTAAGCACGTGCACCGTCGCACCGGCGTTGATCGCCAGCTGCGCGGTCAGGTGCGCGGAGGCGCCGAATCCGTAGACGCCGAGGCGGCCGCCGGGCGGCAGCTGCGCCCGCTGGAGCGCGCGGTATCCGATGATCCCGGCGCAAAGCAGCGGCGCGAGCTCTTCCGGCGGCGGGCCGCTCGGCAGCCGGTACGCGAAGTCGGCGTCCGCCACCGCGTACTCGGCGTAGCCGCCGTCCAGGTCCCAGCCGGTGTAGCGGGAGCGCGGGCACAGGTTCTCCGCGCCGCGCTCGCAGTACTGGCACACGCCGCAGGTCCAGGCCAGCCAGGCGATGCCGACCCGCTCGCCGTGGGCGAACCCCGCGACCTGGTGGCCGACGGCGGCGATCGTGCCGACCACCTCGTGCCCCGGCGTGCAGCGCGGCCGGCGCGGCGCGAGGTCGCCCTCGGCCAGGTGCAGGTCGGTGCGGCAGACCCCGCAGGCCTCGACCCGCACGAGCAGTTCGTGCGGCCCCGGTTCGGGAACGGGACGGCGCACGCGGCGCAGCGGCCGGGCGGCCACCGGCCCGGGGACGTCCACGACCCACGCGTCCATCGTGTCCGGGACCACCCGACCACCACCGCCTCGCCGACCCGGCCCGCCTCGTCCTTCGGCAAGTCTGGCCGCCCGCGGCGCCCGGCTCAACCTGAGGAGGCCGCGCGGACGACTGCTGGTACCGCCGCTACTGCGTCGCGCCCATGACCGAGCTCGACGAGACGGCCGCGAAGCCGACCGAGCGACCGACGATCGGCGTCTCGGGCCACACGACGGCCTGCGCGACGATCGCCTGGGTGCCGTCGAAGGAGAGCGCCGGGCCGCCGTGCAGCACATAGCCCAGGTCGAGGGCCTCGCTGACCCGACGGCAGAACTCGTCGTCGTCCGGGCCGGTCAGGACGCGGTAGCGGGGCAGGTTGTTCGGAGGTTTCGCCATAGATCGAGCATGCCACGCCTCCGCCTGGCCCGGCGGGTGGCGCCTGTACGCCTGTGGAGAACGCCGACAGCTAGCCAACTGTGGCCGTTGGGACACTTGTCGTGACAGGAAGGCCTTGCCAGACTCCGAATTCGGCGCCCACCGCAGAATGCTGCCTCGCGGCGGGCGTCGTCCATCGGGCAACAGCTCAGCTGTATGGAAGGATTCTCACTTGATACCCACGTTATCCACCACGCTCAGATCCCGTACAACGCGCAGGCTGGCGATGGTCGCGGCCCTCGCGCTGCTTCCGCTCACCGCGTTCACGCTGCCCGCGAACGCGGCGACCACCATCACCAACGGCGACTTCGAGACCGGCAGCCTGTCCGGCTGGACCGCTTCGGGGACCACGGCCGTGACGACTTCGAGCCCGCATGCGGGCTCCTTCGCCGCGCTGCTCGGCTCGACCTCGCCGACCAACGGCAACTCGTCGATCGCGCAGTCGTTCACCGCACCGAGCACCGGCGGCACCCTGTCGTTCTGGTACAACGTCACCTGCCCCGACACGGTCACCTACGACTGGGCCACCGCGACGCTGGCCGACACCACCGCGGGCACCACGAGCACCCCGCTGGCCAAGACCTGCGTGGCCAGCTCCGGCTGGAAGCAGGTCTCCGCGACGCTGACCGCAGGCCACAACTACACCCTGACGCTCATCAGCCGCGACGACAACTATCCCGGCGACGCGACCCTCACCAAGTACGACGACGTCGTGCTGACCCCGGCCAGCGGCACCAACGACTTCTCGATCTCGGCCAGCCCGTCCGCCGCCTCGGTCGCCCCGGGCGGCTCGGCCACGTCCACGATCTCCACCGCGGTCACCTCCGGCAGCGCGCAGACCGTGGCGCTGACCGCGTCGGGCCTGCCGAGCGGAGCGTCAGCCTCCTTCAACCCGGCCTCGGTGACCGCCGGCTCGTCCTCGACGCTGACCGTGGCCACCTCGACGACCACGCCGGCCGGCAGCTCGACGATCACGGTCACCGGTACCGGGACCTCGGCGACGCACACGACCACCTTCACCCTGACGGTGACCACCTCCGGCGGCATCACGCTGACCAAGGTGAGCACGGATCCGTTCACGGACACCGACGCCCAGCACGCCACCGAGGTCGAGCCGGACACCTTCGCCTACGGCGGCACGATCGTCGGGGCGTTCCAGGTCGGCCGGGTCTACGGCGGCGGCGCCTCCGACCTGGGCTGGGCCACCTCCACCGACGGCGGCGCCAGCTGGAGCCACGGCTTCTTCAGCGGCATCACGGTCAACCAGGGCGGCAGCTACGCGCAGGTCTCCGACGCGGCCGTGGCGTACGACGCCAGACACGGCGAGTGGATGGTCGTCGGCCTGCCGATCGACTCCTCGGGCAACGCGCTCGGCCTCACGATCAACCGCTCCACGGACGGCCTGACCTGGGGCAGCGCGACCCACGCGGTCGGCTTCGACGGCCGTGGCTACGACAAGCAGTGGGTCGTCTGCGACAACACCGCCACCAGCCCGTTCTACGGCAACTGCTACATCGAGGTGGACATCACCTCCTCGGGCAACGCCGAGGCGATGTCGGTGTCCAGCGACGGCGGCGCGACCTGGTCCGCGCTGCGCTCGCCGTCCGGCGGGCCCTCGGGCCTCGGCGGGCAGCCGCTGGTGCAGCCCAACGGCACCGTCGTCGTGCCCTACTCGGCCAACGGCGCCTCGATCCGCGCCTTCACCTCGACCAACGGCGGCTCCACCTGGAGCTCCAGCGTGTCGGTCGCCACGGTCAACGCGCACGCGGTGGCCGGCGGCCTGCGCGACGGCGAGGGCCTGCCGAGCGCCGAGATCGACGCCTCCGGCAAGGTCTACGTGGCCTGGCAGGACTGCCGCTTCCGCTCCGGCTGCCCGGCCAACGACATCGTCTACTCGACCTCGACCAACGGCACCACCTGGTCCGCGGTGACCCGCGTGCCGATCGACGCGACCACCAGCACGGTGGACCACTTCATCCCGGGCCTCGGCGTGGACCCGGCGACGTCGGGCACCACGGCCAAGCTCGGGCTCTACTACTACTTCTACCCGAACACCAGCTGCTCCTCGTCAACCTGCCAGTTGGAGGTCGGCTACATCTCCTCCGCCAACGGCGGCTCGACCTGGAGCGCACCGCAGACCGTCGCGGGGCCGTTCGGCCTGTCGCGGATCGCCAGCACCAGCCAGGGCACCATGGTCGGCGACTACATCTCCAGCAGCGTCGTGAACGGCAGCGCCTTCGCGCTGTTCGCCATCGGCAAGGCGCCGACCAACGGTCAGGCGTTTGACGAGGGGATGTACACCGCCGGCGGCCTGGCCGTCACCGGCGGCGCCCGGCGCGCGGTGACCGGCCCGATCTTCGGCGCGCCGAGCAGCCTGCTCAGCCCGGCGCAGGGGCTGCTCACGCTGCACTGAGCAGGTGGCCGTCTGAATATGTGAACGTGGCGGCTCCCGGATGGTCGTCCGGGAGCCGCGCATGTTTCTAGCTCACGCGGTCACGCGCTCACGCCGTGGGCGGGCGGGGCGCTCCGGTGGGGTTGGCCATCAGGCCCGTGGGCTCGCCGACGGCGGTCAGCGGGGTCGCGACGTGTTCGAGCGAGCGCTGCTCGGCATCGACGCCGAGCCACGCCGCGATCAGCCCGCCGACGACCATCACCCCGGCGCCGATCAGATACCCGACGAACAGCTTCGAGTGGTGTTGCAGGTAGTCGGCGCTCTGGCCGACCGTGTCCCCGATGAGCTTGCCGTAGAACCAGGGCCCGAACGCGCCGAAGCACTGCGCGATGGCGAAGAACACGGCGATGGCCTTGGCCCGCACCTCGACCGGGAAGATCTCGCTGACGGTCAGGTACGCCGCGCTCGCCCCGGCCGAGGCGAAGAAGAAGATCACGCACCAGCAGACCGTCTGGGTCAGCGCGCTCAGCAGCCCGGCGTGGAACAGGATCGCGCTGGCGGCCAGCGCCAGGCCCGCGATCAGATAGGTGCCCGAGATCATCACCCGCCGCCCGACCGTGTCGAACAGCCGCCCGAGCAGCAGCGGCCCGGCCAGGTTGCCGATCGCGAAGGCCATGAAGTAGTAGGCCGTGTTGCCGGACTCCACCCCGTAGATCTTCGTGAGCACCAGCGAGTAGGTGAAGAAGATCGCGTTGTAGAGGAAGGACTGGGTGATCATCAGCGCGGCCCCGAGCACCGACCGGCTCGGATAGCGCTGGAAGAGCGTCTTGGTCAGCGTCCAATATCCCATGCCGTCCGCGGGCCTGATCTCGATCGCCTTCGCCTCGTCCACCGGCTCGAGCGTGCCGCCGGTCTGCGCGGTCTCCCGTTCGATCCGGGCGACCGCCTCCTCCGCCTCCCTGACCCGGCCGTGCATCACCAGCCAGCGCGGGCTCTCGGGCAGGTTGCGCCGCACGAACACGATGACCACGCCGAGTACCGGGCCGAACAGGAATCCGATCCGCCACGAGTAGCTCACGTCCAGGTGCCTGATCACCGCGATGGTCAGCACGGAGGACAGGAAGGCGCCGGCCCAGTAGGTACCGTTGACCGCGATATCGACGCGTCCCCGGTAGCGGGCCGGGATCAGCTCGTCGATCGCTGAGTTGATGGCCGCGTACTCGCCGCCGATGCCCGCGCCGGCGATGAACCGCGTGATGTTGAGGTAGATCACCCAGCCCTCGCCGCGACCGAAGGTCAGTGCGCTCAGCGCGCCGCCGAGCAGATAGACGGCGAGGGTGATGATGAACAGGTTGCGCCGGCCCCAGCGGTCGGACAGGCTGCCGAAGAACAGCGCGCCGAACACCTCGCCGAGCAGGTAGATCGTGCCGACCGAGAACGCCACCGAGGCAGGGCTCATGTTCAGCGCGCCGGGCTCGGTCATGAACGAGCTGACCGTGCTGGCGATGCTCACCTCGAGGCCGTCGAGGATCCACGCCACGCCGAGGGCGACCACCATCCTGGTGTGGAACCGGGACCAGCCGAGGCGGTCGATGCGTGCGGGCACGAGACTGCGGATGCCGCGTTCAGCGGCGGCGTACTTGACGGACATGCGAGCTCCTGGACCCGGGGTTGGGACGCGCGTCCAGGAATGCCCTGATGTCCTCGGCGAAAACGATCATCGCGGCGAATGGCCGAGAATGAGGGACCGAAAGAGCTTATTGTGCATATGTGAGGTGGGGTCAGGGACGCATGACGGACGTCGGGCTGCCCCCACAAGGAAGCCCGACGTCCGGGGTCACGCCGGGTTACGGGTGCGGGAAGGAGCCGAGCACCACGAACCGGTCGAAGATCGCGTCGGACATGTACTTGCGCGAGGTCAGTACCGCCCGGCCGAGCGAGCCGACGACGTAGCGGGCCTTGGGCTTCGGCGCGGTCATCGCCTTCTCGATCACGGCGGCCACCTGCTCCGGCGAGATCATCCTGCTGCCGGCCCGGCCCTTGCCCTCGTGGATCTCGATCGCGGACTCGGCCAGCTTGGTGTAGAAGTCGGCGTACACGGTGTCCGGCGGCCCGGCGAACAGCATCATCGAGTTGGTGTAGAACTCGGTCTTCACCGTGCCCGGCTCGATCAGCGCCACCTTGACGCCGAACGGGGCCAGCTCCAGGCGCATCGAGTCGCTGTAGGCCTCGAGCGCGTGCTTCGAGGCGTTGTAGATGGCGCCCCCGGGCGGGGAGAACTTGCCGAGGATCGACGAGACGTTGATGATCCGGCCGTTCTTCTGGGCGCGCATCCCGGGCAGGACCAGCTGCGAGAGCCGCAGCGCGCCCCACAGGTTCGCCTCGAACGAGGCGCGCGCGGTCTCCAGCGGCACGTCCTCGACCGATCCGTACACGGCGCTGCCCGCGTTGTTGACCAGCACGCCGACCGCGCCGTGGTCGTCGATGACCCGCTTGACGGCGAGGTTCATCGAGTCCTCGTCGGTCACGTCCAGTTGCAGGGTCTTCATGCCCGCCTTGGCGAGCTCGTCCAGCGTCTCGAGACGCCGCGCGGTCGCGTAGACCGGCCAGCCCGCCTTGTGCAGGTGCAGCGCGGTGGCCCGGCCGATGCCGGTGGAGCAGCCCGTGATGAGCACGGCGCGGGATTCAGTCATGCCGGACTGTCCTTCCGAGAGCGTTTCGCCTAGCCAGACCGTGGTGTGCAAGCTGCTTTGCACCCCAATCGTGGTGACCCGGCGCTGCACGGGCTACTCGTACCGTGCCATGTTCGGCTTCGGGGCATGGAACGCTCCGTGGCCGGCGAGTGCGGCGCCGGCCACGGAGCGGCTTGCGGGGTTACGGCGCTATCCGAGCGTCCATTGCTGGTTGCTGCCGCCGTTGCAGGACCACAGCTCGACGAGGGCACCGTTGGCGGTGGAGGCCCCGGTCACGTCCAGGCAGAGCCCTGACTGGACGCCGGTGATGGTGCCGTTCGAGTTGAAGGTCCACTGCTGGTTCACCTGGCCGTTGCAGGACCAGAGGATCACCTTCGTGCCATTGGTCGTGCCCTGAGCGTTGGCGTCGAGGCACAGGGTGCTGCCGCCGACGGTGACGGTCAGCTGGCCGGAGGAGGTCTTGGTCCAGGTCTGGTTCGCCGCACCGTTGCAGGTGTAGATCTGCTGCTGCGTGCCCAGCGTCGTCGTCGAGTTCGGGTCGTCAAGGCACTTACCCGCACCCACCGCGTGCAGCGGACCGGTGGTGGTGGTGCTGCCACCGCCGACTCCGTAACCCGCGGCGACGACGTTGGCTTGGACGGAGTTCTCGGTGGCGTCGCTCGGGTAGCCGCTGGTCATCACGCCCTCATAGAACGTGCCCGCCGAACCCTTACTGTTATCCCCACCGATCCCCAGAATGATCGCCCCCTCCTTGTGCATCGGGTTATACCCCGACACATTCGGCCGCGGACCACTGTAGAACGTGGACAACCCACCCGACTGCGAATTACCACCCCGGATCGCCCACAGGTTCGGCCCACCCT